>NZ_JARAVO010000323.1:0-8609 GCF_033792805.1 Streptomyces sp. PA03-1a | reverse complement strand
GTGGCGACCTGGCGTCCCGCCCGTCCCGCCGACGGCACCGGGGAGCGCCCCGCCGCCCGGGACGCGGTGCCCGCCGACGGCCCGACGACCACCGGCACCGGCGCCGGGAACGTGGGCGTGGACGCCCTCGCCGCTCCCGCGCCCGGACCGGGTCCGGCACAGGGCGCGCCGGGCACCCCGGCCCGGCGGGACACCCCGCAGCGCGGCCTGTCCGAGCAGACCCGCACGGTCGCGCTGCCCCAGGGCCGCCGCGGCGGCGGGAAGGCCGCGGAGGCCGGCAGCCGGATGGCCGGGGCCATAGGGGGCTGGGCCAGGCGCCTGGCGGCCGGGCGCGGCGCCCCGGGCGCCGACGGCCCCGGGGGCGGCGGGACGACGTACGACCAGGCCGACGCCGCCGCGCTGCGCGAGCGCTGGCCCGATCCCGCGGCCGTCCTGCTCACCGCGCTCGGACCGGGCCCGCGGCTGTGGGAGCGCGCCCTCGGCCATCCCGACCTGCTCACGGTCCGGCTCGGCACCGCCGACCTGACCGCCGAGGACGGCTTCCGGACGCTGCCCGCCGTGCCGTTCACCGTCGACCTGCGCGACCCGCACACCCATGTGCTGGGCCTCGCCGGACCGCGCCCGAGGCTGTCCGGGCTGGCCCGGGCGGTCATCGCCCAGCTGTGCGCCCTGCACCCGCCCGGCGTGCTGGAGGTCGTCCTGGTCAACGCCGACCGCTCCCGTCCCGCCGAAGGGCGGACCGAGGAGTGGGGGTGGCTGAACTGGCTACCGCATCTGCGCCCGGCGCACGGCCAGGACTGCCGGCTGCTCACCGCCACGGACCGGGAGCAGGCGGAGGCCCGCGTCTCCGAGGTGGTCCGGCGCATCGAGGAGGGCCCGCTCGGCACGGGCTGGGCGACCGCCTCCCCGGAGGAGGTGGCCGAGGCCGCGGCACGCCGCGAGGGCCCGTACACCCTGCTGGTGGTGGACGGTGATCCGGGCTCGGCCTATCTGCGCGAGGCCGCGGGCCGCATCGCGGCCGCCGGGCCGTCGGTCGGGGTGCACCTGCTGTGCCTGGCCGAGAGCCCCGAGCGGCTGGCCGCCGGGTGCGGTGCCGTCGCCGTGCTGGAGGGCGACGTCGCGACGACGCTGCGGATGGAGCCGCACGGGCCGGAGCACATGACCATGGAGGCGGTGTCGGCGGCCTGGGCCGAGCGTTTCGCGCGCGCCCTCGCCCCGCTGCGCGAGGGCGACGCCGCCGCTCCCCGCCGTACCCGCTCCGCGCTCCCGCCGACGGCCCGGCTGCTGGACGAGCTGGACCTGGCGCTCGCCACCCCGGCGAAGATCGCGACCCGCTGGGCCGAGCCCGCTCCCTCCGGTGGTGCCGCCGCGGCGGTCCTGGGCGCCGGCCCGGAGGGCCGGGTCCTGGTCGACCTGGTCGCCGAAGGGCCGCACCTGCTGGTCGGCGGCGCCGCGGGCGCCGGCAAGACCGAACTGCTGCGTTCGGTGGCCGCCGCCCTGTCCGCGGGCGAGCGGCCGGACCGGCTGGCCCTGGTCCTCGTCGACGGCGCCGGGTCCGAGCGCGGCGAGGGGCTGCGCACCTGCACCGACCTCCCGCACGTCTCCACCTATCTGTCCGCCTCCGACCCGGTGCGGATGCGCGAGTTCGCGCAGGCCCTCACGGCGGAGCTGAGGCGCCGTGACGAGCTGCTGGACGGGGGCGACTTCGCGCAGTGGCACGAGCGCCGCCGGCTGCCCGCGGTGCCCCGCCAGGTGGAGCCGGGCCACGCCCCGGCCGGTGCCGCCGACCCGCAGGTGCGCGGCGCGGTGCGGGTACGGACCCGTACCACCGAGCCGCTGCCCCGGCTGGTCGTGGTGGTGGACGACTTCGACGTCCTGGTCGCCCCCGCGCTGGGCAGTCCCGGCCGGCCCGCCGCGGGCTCGGTGGTCCGCGCCCTGGAGGGAGTGGCGCGCGACGGCGAGCGTCTCGGCGTCCACCTGGTCGCCGCGACCGGCCGCCCGGAGCGCACCGCGGGCACCGACACCGACGACGCGGCGCGGCTGCGGATCGCGCTGCGCACCGAGGAGCCGGAGTCGGCCGCGCTGCTGGTCGCCGTCGAGGAGCCGGCGACCGTCGACGACGCCCTGCCGGGCCGGGGTTACCTGCGCCGGCCGGACGGAGCGGTCACGGCCTTCCAGGCCGGACGGGTCAGTGGCCGGATCCCGCGTACGGCGACCCTGCGGCCCACGGTGGTCCCGCTGGAATGGGAGCGCATGGGCGATCCGCCGACCCGCCGCCCGGTCCGCGAACTGGGCAACGGCCCCACCGACCTCGCCCTGCTGGCCAGTGCCCTGCAGCGTGCCGCGGAGTCCGCGGCGGCCGATCCGGTGCCGCCGCTGCTCTGAGCCCTCCCGGTCCCCTGCGCCGGCCGCACCGCCGGTCACATGAAGGTCACGATCCAACCGCCGTGCGCTGAGGCGCTATTGCGGCGGTTATCAGACAGGGCGTAGGACTGAACGCGGAACAGCGGATGACGCGGGGACGGGACGCCCGGCGCAGCTGCCACGGCCATGCGGCGGGCTGCCACCGCGGCGCGGGTCCGCGCTGAGGGGATGGGCAGGCAGATGCGGACATCCAGCAGGCGCACGCGACGTACACGCGAAGCGGTCATCGCCGCCGTGGCGACGGCCGCCCTGGCGCTGACGGCCGCCGGGTGCGGCGGAGGCGACGACGACAAGGGCGACCCCGGTGGGGGCCGGAGCAGTTCCGGTGGCAGCGGGAGCGTCTCGCTGCCGGACCTCAAGGGCCAGAAGCTCGAGGTCGCGGCGGTGTGGACCGGGCCGGAGCAGAAGAACTTCCAGAAGGTGCTGGACGAGTTCACCCGGCGCACCGGTGCCGAGGTCGGCTTCGTGCCCACCGGCGACAACGTCTCCACCTTCCTCGGTACGAAGATCGAGGGCGGCCAGCCGCCGGACGTGGCGTTCCTCCCGCAGGTCGGCGTGTTACGGCAGTTCGCGCAGAAGGGCTGGCTGAAGCCGCTCTCCTCCGACGTCCAGGCGCAGCTCGACAAGAACTTCACCACGGGCTGGAAGGACCTGGGCGCGTACGAGGGCAAGCAGTACGGCGTCTACGCCAAGGCCGCCAACAAGTCGCTGGTCTGGTACAACACCGCGGCCTTCGAGAACGCCGGGGTCTCCGAACCTCCGGCCACCTGGGACGACTTCCTCCAGACCGCCGAGACCCTCTTCGAGTCGGGCACTGCCCCGGTATCGGTCGGCGGCGCGGACGGCTGGACCCTCACCGACTGGTTCGAGAACATCTACCTCTCCCAGGCCGGGCCGGAGAAGTACGACCAGCTGGCCGAGCACAAGATCAAGTGGACCGACCCCTCGGTGAAGGACGCGCTCACCACCCTCGCCCAGCTCTTCGGCAAGAAGGACCTGATCGCCGGCGGGCAGAGCGGCGCGCTCAAGACCGACTTCCCGAAGTCCGTGACGCAGACCTTCACCGGCAACCCGCCGAAGGCCGGCATGGTCTACGAGGGCGACTTCGTCGGCGCGTTCATCGGCGACAACACCAAGGCGAAGGTGGGCGAGGACGCCAAGGTCTTCCCCTTCCCCGCGGTGGGCTCCGGCAAGGCACCGGTGGTCAGCGGCGGTGACGTCGGCGTGGCGCTGAAGGACACCAAGGGCGCGCAGGCGCTGCTGACCTTCCTCGCCTCCACCGACGCGGCGAAGGTCTGGGCCTCCTCGGGCGGCTTCGTCTCGCCGAACAAGTCGCTGGACCTGTCGGCGTACCCGGACGAGGTCTCCCGCTCGATCGCCCAGGGGCTGGTCGCGGCGGGCGACGACTTCCGCTTTGACATGTCCGACCAGGCCCCGGCGGCCTTCGGCGGCACCGCGGGCAAGGGCGAGTGGAAGGACCTGCAGGACTTCCTGAGGAACCCCTCCGACGTCGCCGGCGCGCAGGCCAAGCTGGAAGCGGACGCCGCCAAGGCGTACGCCGGCTAGGCGGCCACGATGGCGACGGCGGCCACGGCGAAGGGGCCGGCCGCTCCCGGCGGCGCTCCCTCCGCCCCGGGCAGGAGCGTCATGGGCACCCGGCGCTGGGTGGCGGGACTGTTCCTGCTGCCCGCGCTGGTGCTGCTGGGCGCGCTGGTGGTGTACCCGATCGGGTACACCACCTGGCGCAGCCTGTTCGACAGGGCCGGCTCGGGTTTCGTCGGCCTGCACAACTACGCCTCGGTCTTCAGCGACGACAGCACCCTGACGGCGCTGCGCAACACCGCGGTCTGGGTGGTCGTGGCGCCGGTGCTGGCCACGGCCCTCGGGCTGGTCTTCGCGGTGCTGACCGAACGGGTGAGCTGGGGCACCGCCTTCAAGCTGGTCGTCTTCATGCCGATGGCGATCTCGATGCTGGCGGCCGGGATCATCTTCCGGCTGGTGTACGAGCAGGACCCGGCGCGCGGCGCGGCCAACGCGGTCGTGGTCGGTGTCCACGACACCTTCGCCGAGTCCTCGGCGTACCCCGGGGCCCGTCCGCGGCCGAACGGCCCGCTGGCGGCCTCGGGAGGGGGCTCCTACACCACGCGGGACGCCGCCGGGCAGGGGACGGCGGTCGGGCTGCCGCTGATCGGCGTCCCCGCGGCGAAGCTGCCCGCGGGCACCGCGGACGCCCGGCAGGCCGCCGCGGGCCCCGGGGTGACCGGCACCGTGTGGCTGGACTTCAAGCCGGGCGGCGGCGGCGAGCCCGGGGTGATCGACGCCGGTGAGAAGGCGCTGGAGGGCGTCAAGGTCGAGGCCGTGCGCGACGGACGGGTGGTGGCCTCGGCCACCTCCGGCACGGACGGCACCTTCTCGCTGCCCGCCTCGGCGGCCGGGGCCCAACTGCGGCTGCCGGCGGCGAACTTCGCGGAGCCGTACAACGGTGTCGACTGGCTCGGCCCCACCCTGGTGACGCCCGCCATCATCGGGTCGTACCTGTGGATGTGGGCGGGCTTCGCCATGGTGCTCATCGCGGCGGGCCTGGCGGGGGTGCCGCGGGAGCTGATGGAGGCGGCGCGCATCGACGGCGCCAACGAGTGGCAGGTCTTCCGCAGGATCACCGTGCCGCTGCTGGCGCCGGTGCTGGTCGTGGTCGTCGTGACGCTCATGATCAACGTGATGAAGATCTTCGACCTGGTCTACATCGTCGCGCCCGACACCTCCAAGGACGAGGCCAACGTCCTGGCCCTGCAGCTGTACCTGTCCTCCTTCGGGGCCGGCAACGACCAGGGCGTGGGCAGCGCGATCGGTGTGGTCCTGCTGCTGCTGGTCGTCCCGGTCATGGTCTTCAACATCCGCCGACTGCGCAGGGAGGCCCGACGATGACGACCGTCGCAGGCACAGCGGAACCGGCGGGCCCCGCCGAGGCGCGGGCCACCACGACCGCCGCCCGGCAGTCCTTCGCCTCGCGGGTGGCGGCCCGTACCGGCGGCGGGGTGCTGCGGGTGTTCCTGGTGCTGGTGGCCCTGTTCTGGCTGATGCCGACCGTGGGGCTGCTGATCTCCTCCTTCCGGGGGCCGGTGGACATCGCCGACTCCGGCTGGTGGAAGGTGTTCACCACGCCCTCACAGCTGACCGTCACCAACTACCGGGAACTGCTCGGCAACGACGCCGTGACCTCCTCGCTGGTCAACACCGCCCTGATCACGGTGCCGGCCACGTTGCTGGTGGTGGTGATCGGGGCGCTGGCGGGCTACGCCTTCGCCTGGATGGAGTTCCCGGGCCGGGACTGGCTGTTCCTCGTGGTGGTGGGGCTGCTGGTGGTGCCGGTGCAGATCGCGCTCATCCCGGTGGCGAAGCTGTTCGGGGAGATCGGGATCTTCGGCGACATCATCGGCGTGGTGCTCTTCCACGTCGGCTTCGGCCTGCCGTTCGCCGTCTTCCTGCTGCGCAACTTCTTCGCGGAGATCCCGCGGGAGCTGCTGGAGGCGGCCCGGCTGGACGGCGCGGGCGAGCTGCGGCTGTTCGCCACCGTGATCATGCCCCTGGGCGGCCCGGCGATCGCCTCGCTCGGCATCTTCCAGTTCCTGTGGGTGTGGAACGACATGCTGGTGGCGCTGATCTTCTCCAACAGCGGCTCGCAGCCCATCACGGTCGCGCTGCAGCAGCAGGTCCGGCAGTTCGGCAACAACATCGACGTCCTGGCACCGGGGGCCTTCGTGTCGATGGTGGTCCCGCTCGTCGTCTTCTTCGCCTTCCAGCGCCAGTTCGTCTCCGGCGTCATGGCGGGCGCCGTGAAGTAGCCCCGCAACCCTCCGCAGGCCAGAGGGGCAACACTCCGTCGTCGGACGGGTCGCCGTACGCGGCGTACGCCCGGGATATAACGGGCATACGCCGCGTAAGCCGACATTACGGATGTGCTGCCTTGCCCCGGTTCAGCGTCATCGTGCCCGCCCACAAGGTGCAGGCCTACCTGCACGAGTGCCTGGAGTCCGTGCTCGGGCAGAGCTTCTCGGACTTCGAGGTGATCGCCGTCGACGACCGCTCCCCGGACGCCAGCGGTGCCATCCTCGACGCCTTCGCGGCCCGCGACCGCAGGGTGACCGTCCTGCACCTGAAGGAGAACGTGGGCCTCGGCCCGGCCCGCAACGCCGGGATGGCCCGCGCCACCGGGGACTACCTGCTCTTCCTCGACAGCGACGACACCCTCGCGCCCGGCTCCCTGCAGGCCGTCGCCGACCGCCTGAAGGAGACCGCCGAGCCGGACGTGCTGGTCTACGACTACGCCCGCACCTACTGGGACGGCCGCGTCGTGCGCAACCAGCGCGCCCCCCTGCTCGCCCAGGACGCACGCCCCGCCGGGCCCCTCGACGACCGGCCCGAGCTGCTGCGGCTGCTGCCGGTCGCCTGGAACAAGGCGTACCGGCGGGAGTTCGTCCAGCGCCGCGACCTCGTCTTCCCGCCCGGCTGGTACGAGGACGTCCCCTGGACCTACCCCCTGCTGCTGTCCGCCCGCAGCATCGCGGTGCTCGACCGGGTCTGCGTGCTCTACCGGCAGCGCCGCCGGGGCAGCATCCTGCGCACCACCAGCAGCCGGCACTTCGACGTCTTCGACCAGTACGACCGGGTCTTCGCCTTCCTCGACCGCAACCCCGCCCTCGACAGCTGGCGGGCCGCCCTCTTCAGCCGGATGACCGACCACCTGCTGGCGGTCTACAACACCCCCGGCCGGCTGCCCCGCTCGGCCCGGGGCGTCTACTTCCAGCGCTGCAGCGTCCACTTCCGCCGCTACCGCCCGCAGGAGCCCGGCTCCCGTCCGCGCGGCGTCCCCGGCGGCACCCGGCGGCTGCTCGTGCGGCTCGGCGCGCGGCAGGTCTTCGACGCCGTGCGCACCGCCAACGCGCTGCGCAGGAGGCTGCGGCGGCTGGTGAAGGACACCGCCCGGGCGGCCCGGGAGGCGGGCCTGCGGCTGCACTACCGGATCCAGCGGCAGCGCCGACTCGACCCGGACCTCGCCGTCTTCGCGGCCTGCCGCTACGCCGGCTACGGCGGCGACCCCGCCGCCCTGGAGGCCGCCGTGCGCGACCTGGCCCCGCACCTGCGCACCGCGTGGATCACGACCCCGGCGTACGCGGCCACCCTGCCGCGCGGCGTACGCCGGCTCCAGCCCGGCTCGCCCGCGTACTGGACGGCGCTGGCGCGCGCCACCTACCTGGTCAACGACGTCAACTTCCCGCATGCCTACCGCAAGCGGCGCGGCCAGGTGAACCTCCACACCCACCAGGGCACCCCGCTCGGCCGCACGGGCCTGGACGTCCAGGGGCACCCGGCCGCCTCGGCGGGCCGGGACTTCGCCCGGATGCTGGCCCACACCGACCGCTGGGACTTCTGCCTGTCCGCCAACCCGCACTCGACGGTGGTCTGGGAGCGCGCCTACCCCGCCGGCTACACCACCTTGGAGCACGGGCGGCCCGGCAACGACGTCCTGCTGCGCGCCGACGCCGACGACGTGCGGCGGATCCGGGCCCGGCTGGGCATCCCGCCGGAGTCCACCGCAATCTTGTACGCGCCCGCGCACCGCGACTACCGGCGCGGCTTCCACCCGCCCGTCGACCTGGTCCGGCTGGCCCGTGAACTCGGCCCCGGCCACGTGGTCCTGTACCGGGCACCGGACGGCCACGGCGGCTCGGGCACGCTCCCCGAGGGGCTGCCGGACACCGTGCTGGACGTCTCCGCCCACCCGTCGGTCCAGGAGCTGTGCCTGGCGGCGGACGCCCTGGTGACCGACTACTCCCCCCTGATGTTCGACTACGCCGGCCTCGACCGCCCGATCGTGGTCCACGCCGAGGACTGGACGGCCTACCGGGCCGCCCGCGGCACGTACTTCGACATCACCGCCGACGCCCCCGGGCCGGTCGCCCGGAGCGAGGACGAACTCCTGTCCATCCTCACCACGGACACCTGGCGCGGCCCCCGTTCGGCCCAGGCGCGGGCCGCGTTCCGGGCCCACTTCTGCCCGTGGGACGACGGCCACGCCGCCGAGCGGGTCGTGCGGCGGGTCTTCCTCGGCGAGGACGGCGGCCAGCCCGCCGCACGACCCGCTCGGCGGCGTGGCCGTCGTCCCACGGGCAGAAGTGGGCCCGGAA
>NZ_JARAVO010000322.1:0-8702 GCF_033792805.1 Streptomyces sp. PA03-1a | reverse complement strand
CCCTGACCCCCGGGGAACCCCCCGGCCCCGGGGGTCACCGTAACCGCTGGGGGCTCGGGATGTGGAGATCCCGTGCGCGAACGGCAAGTGCCGCGCTCACGGACCTGATCCACGGGAGGGTCCGGCCGAGGACGTAGGCTCGGCGGCGTGCCGATTCCCGAATTCCTCCGCGAGCTGCGGGCCCTCGTCGGCCACCGGCAGCTGCTCCTGCCCGGTGTCACGGCGGTCGTCCTCGACGACGACGACCGCGTCCTGCTGAACCGGCGGGCGGACAACGGACGCTGGTCCCTCATCGGCGGCATCGCCGAACCCGGCGAGCAACCCGCCGAGACCGCCGTCCGCGAGGTGCTGGAGGAGACCGGCGTGCGCGCGGTCGTGGAGCGCGTCGTCCTGGTCCAGACGATCGACCCGGTCCTCTACCCCAACGGGGACCGCTGCCAGTACGTGGACATCACCTTCCGCTGCCGGGCGGTCGGCGGGCGGGCCCGGGTCGCGGACGACGAGTCGCTGGAGGTCGGCTGGTTCGACGTGGACGGTCTGCCCGACCTCGGCAACCACGGGCGGCTGCGCCTCAAGCACGCGCTGTCCGACGGCCCGACCTGGTTCGAGCCCGCGGGGCCGCCGCAGGAGTGAGTGTGCGCCACCCCCATTGGCGGTGTCGCGAGTGTGGGCGGCGCACACATCGGTCGGGGCCCACGCGCTGCCTAGCCTGCAGTGCATGACGCCCACGCCCCCCGCGCCCCGTCCCGCAGCAGGCCCCGTCCCGCCGTCCGGGCCGCCGGACCTGGACGGACGCACGCGCGGCCGGTGCCAAGGTGCGGGCCGCCGACCGGGACGCCGAAGGCCTGGCCGAGCTCGCGGAACAGGCCGCGGCGGGCGGCCGCCCCGGCGCCGTCGAGACCGTGACGCTGGACCTGACCGACCTCGACGCCGCCGAGCAGGCCGCCGCGGGCACCGACATCCTGGTCAACAATGCCGGGCTGCAGCTCGTCCGCCCCATCGAGGACTTCCCGCCCGACGTCTTCGCCACGGTGCTGCGCGTGATGCTGGAGGCGCCCTTCCGGCTGATCCGGGGGGCGCTGCCGCACATGTACGGGCAGGGCTGGGGCCGGATCGTGAACATCTCCTCCGTCCACGGACTGCGCGCCTCGGCCTACAAGAGCGCCTACGTCTCGGCCAAGCACGGGCTTGAGGGGCTGTCCAAGACCGCCGCCCTGGAGGGTGCCGCCCGCGGCGTCACCTCGAACTGCATCAGCCCCGCCTATGTGCGCACCCCGCTCGTCGAGCGGCAGATCGCCGACCAGGCGGCCGCACACGGCATCGATCCCGAGCGGGTCGTCACCGAGATCATGCTCGCCGACTCCGCCGTGAAGCGGCTGGTGGAGCCGGAGGAGGTCGCCGAACTGACCGCCTACCTCTGCTCGCCGCAGGCGTCCTTCATCACCGGTGCCTCGCTCACCATGGACGGTGGATGGACGGCGCACTGATCTGCCGGTATCCCTGACAGCGTGCCCCGCGACCCACTCCACGCCCCCGACGACGACGGCGGAACCATGGCTCCCCACAGCCCTTCCGACGCACCCTTCCTGCGGCTGCTCGCCCGCGGGGCACCGGCCGAGGAGTACGAGCGGCCGGTCCTCGCGGCCAGGGCCGAGGGCGCGCCCCCCGCCGTGCTCGCGGAGATGGAGCAGGCCAAGCTGCTGGCCCTGCGCGTGCGGGCGGAACTGGAGGGCCGGCGGCGGCGCGAGGCCGAGCTGTCGGCGCTGTTCGAGACGGCGGGCGACCTCGCGGGCCTGCGGGACCTGGACTCGGTGCTGCAGGCCATCGTGCAGCGGGCCAGGTCCCTGCTCGGCACGGACGTCGCCTACCTCAGCCTGATCGACCGGAAGGCCGGCGACACCTACATGCGGGTCACCGAGGGGTCGGTCTCCGCCGAGTTCCAGCGGGTACGGCTCGGGATGGGGGAGGGGCTCGGCGGTCTGGTCGCGCAGACCGCGCTGCCCTACGTCACCGAGTCCTACTTCGACGACGAGCGCTTCCGGCACACCCACCCGATCGACTCGGCCGTGCACGACGAGGGCCTGGTGGCGATCCTGGGGGTGCCCCTCGTGCTGGGCACCGGCGTCATCGGGGTGCTGTACGCCGCGGACCGCCGGGCCCGGGTGTTCGAACGCGGCCAGATCGCCCTGCTGGCCTCCCTCGCCTCGCTCGCCGCCGTCGCCATCGACACGGCGAACCTGCTGGAGGAGACCCGGTCCGCGCTCGCCGACCTGGGCACCGCCAACGACACCATCCGCAGCCACAGCGCCGTGCTGGAACGCGCCTCCGAGGTGCACGACCGGCTCACCGAACTCGTCCTGCGCGGCGGCGGCGTGGACGACGTCGCGGACGCCGTCGCCGAGGTGCTCTCCGGGACGGTGCGGGTCGTCGGCACCGACCGCGACCCCGTCCCCGACATGCTCGCCGATGCCGTGGCCCGCTCCCGGAAGGACGGCCACGCCGTACGGCAGGGCCAGACCTGGACGGCCGCCGTCACCGCGGGCGGCGAACTGCTGGGCGCGCTCGTGCTGCACGGCCACCCCGAACTCGACCCCGTCGACCAGCGCACGCTGGAGCGGGCCGCCATGGTCACCTCCCTGCTGCTGCTCGCCCGGCGCACCGCCGCCGAGGCCGAGCAGCGCTTCCGGGGCGAACTCCTGGACGACCTGCTCGATGCCCCGCAGCGTGACCCCGCACTGCTGCGCGAACGCGCGGGCCGGCTCCGCGCGGACCTCGACGCCCCGCACGTCGTCCTCGCCGCCCGCGTCGGCGAGGAGCACGCCGGGGCCGCAGCCGACCGGCAGCGGCTGTGGTCGGCCGCCTCCCACCTCGCCGCCACCCGGCGGGGTCTGGCCGCAGCGCGCGACGGGGGCACCGTGCTGCTGCTCCCGCTGGAGCCGGGCTCCGACGCCTCCGCCACCGCCCGCCGGATCGCCCAGCAGCTGGGCACGGCGGTGCAGGCGGCCGTCACGGTGGGGGCGTCCGGCCCCGTCCACGCGCCGGCCGGGCGGCCCGGCGCCGTCGCCCTGGCCTACGCGGAGGCGCAGCGCTGCGGCGACACGCTGCGCGCCCTCGGCCGGGTCGGGGAGGGCGCCGCGGGCGACGACTTCGGCTTCCTCGGGCTCCTGCTGACCGAGTCGCGCGACGTCGACGGCTTCGTGCACCGCACGATCGGCGCCGTCGCCGACTACGACAGCCGCCGGGGTACCGACCTCGTGCGCACCCTGGACGCCTACTTCGCCAGCGGGATGAGCCCCGTGCGCACCAAGGACGCCCTCCACGTGCACGTCAACACCGTCGCGCAGCGCCTGGAGCGCATCTCCCACCTGCTCGGCGCCGACTGGCAGGCCCCGGACCGTGCGCTGGAGATCCAGCTCGCGCTGCGCCTGCACCGGCTCTCGGCCGGGCAGGAGGGCCCGCCGGGTCCCGCCGGTCAGGTCTGATCCGCGCCCGCGACCAGCTCCACCTCGAACCCGTCGCCGTTCTCCAGGTAGGCGGCGTAGTGCTCCTCGCCGCCGGCGTACGGATGCAGCTCGGGGAACATCAGCGTCCAGCCGTGCCGCGGCGAGCGGGCCACCAGGGCGTCCAGCTCCGCGCGGCCCGCCACATGGAACGCGAGGTGGTTCAGCCCCGCCCTGCGGCGCTCGTGCGGCCCCTCGACGAGGTCCGGTGACCGTTCGACGACGATATAGGTCGCCCCCAGCCGCCAGCTGCGGCCCGCCTCCCACCGCTGGTACCGGACGTAGCCGAGCTCGCCCAGCAGCCAGCCCCACTCGGCGTCCGCGCGCTCCAGCTCCGGAACCCACAGCTCGACATGGTGCAGCACCCCCGTCATCTCTCTCGTGTCACCCACGGTCACGACGGTAGACCCCGCCACTGACACACCGTGACGGGGTCCACGTACCGGGGGTGCGGAACGTGTCCGCACGGGGTCAGCCCGCGTGGGCCGACCGGGCCAGCGGGGCGTCCTCCGCGGTCCCGGACTCGACGGCGTCGAGGTCCCGGCCGCGCGTCTCCTTGGCCACCCCGACCGCGACCAGCGTGAGCAGCGCGGCGGCGATGACGTACAGCGAGATGGGGACCGAGCTGTCGTAGGACGCGAGCAGCGCGGTCGCGATGAGCGGAGCCGGGGCGCCCGCGGCCACGGAGGCGAACTGGGCGCCGATCGAGGCCCCGGAGTAGCGCATGCGGGTCGCGAACATCTCGGAGAAGAAGGCCGCCTGCGGCGCGTACATGGCGCCGTGCAGCACCAGGCCGCCCGTGACGGCCAGCAGCAGGGCCGGGAAGCTCTTCGTGTCGATCAGCGCGAAGAAGGGGAAGGCCCACAGGCCCACGCCCGCCGCGCCCAGCAGGTACACCGGCCTGCGCCCGACGCGGTCGGAGAGCGCGCCCCAGGCCGGGATGACGGCGAAGTGCACCGCGGAGCCGATGAGCACGGCGTTCAGCGCGGTCTGCTTGCCTAGGGCCGCGTGCTCGACGGCGTAGACGAGGACGAAGGCGGTCATGACGTAGTAGCTGATGTTCTCCGCCATGCGGGCACCCATCGCCACCAGGACGTCCCGCCAGTGGTCGCGCAGGACCGACACCAGCGGCAGCCGCTCGATCGTGGACTCCTCCGTCTTGCGGGCCTCCGCCCTGGCCAGCGCCGCCTTGAACACCGGGGACTCGTCCACCGACAGCCGGATCCACAGCCCCACCATCACGAGCACGCCCGAGAGCAGGAACGGGATGCGCCAGCCCCACGAGGTGAACGCGGCGTCCGAGAGCAGCGCGGTCAGCGCCGACAGCACACCGGTGGCGAGCAGCTGCCCGGCCGGCGCGCCCGTCTGCGGCCACGAGGCCCAGAACCCGCGCCGCTTCGCGTCGCCGTGCTCGGAGACCAGCAGCACCGCGCCGCCCCACTCGCCGCCGAGCGCGAAGCCCTGCACGAGGCGGAGCATGGTGAGCAGCACCGGAGCGGCGACGCCGATCGTGGAGAACGTCGGCAGCAGGCCGATGCAGAAGGTCGCGCCGCCCATGAGCAGCAGGCTCAGCACGAGCAGCCGCTTGCGGCCGAGGCGGTCCCCGAAGTGGCCGAAGACGAGGGCGCCCACCGGGCGGGCGGCGAAGCCGACGGCGTACGTGAGGAACGACAGCAGCGTGCCGACCAGGGGTTCCTCGTTGGGGAAGAACAGCTTGTTGAAGACCAGCGCGGCGGCGGAGCCGTAGAGGAAGAAGTCGTACCACTCGATGGTGGTGCCGATGAGGCTCGCCGCGACGATTCTGCGGAGCGAGCCGGGTGCGGTGGGCGCGGGTGCCGGGGTTGCCATGGTCACCACTTCCGGGCGGGGGACGGGGACGTTTCCGATGTCGCCACACCGTAGAAACGGCCACGTCACGCTCCCATGTGGTGGAACACCACAGTTATGCCGCCGGGTATGCGGGCGGGCACCATGAGCGTCCCGCTCGGGGTACCCGGCGTGGCCGGGCGGTGGTGCCCGGGCGCCGGGAGGGTCCATTCGAGTGGCGGCCGCTCACGAGATATCTTGATGTCGAGCAATGTTGCAGACGTGGAGCGGAGCACCCGGTGACTGACTCGACCATCATCTATACGCACACCGACGAGGCGCCGGCGCTGGCGACGTACTCGTTCCTGCCCGTGATCCAGGCGTACGCCTCCACGGCCGGAGTCGCCGTGGAGACCCGTGACATCTCCCTGGCCGGGCGCATCATCGCGAGCTTCCCCGAGTACCTGGAGGAGGGCCAGCGCATCGCCGACGCCCTCGCCGAGCTCGGCGAGCTCGCCAAGACCCCGGCGGCGAACATCATCAAGCTGCCGAACGTCTCGGCCTCGATCCCGCAGCTGAAGGCCGCGGTCGCCGAGCTGCAGGCGCAGGGCTACGCGCTGCCGGACTACCCGGACGACCCGAAGTCCGACGAGGACAAGGACGTGCGCGCCCGCTACGACAAGATCAAGGGCAGCGCCGTCAATCCCGTCCTGCGCGAGGGCAACTCCGACCGCCGCGCCCCCGCGTCGGTCAAGAACTACGCCAAGGCGCACCCGCACCGCATGGGCGCGTGGTCGGCCGACTCGAAGACGAACGTCGCGCACATGACCGCCGACGACTTCCGTTCCACGGAGAAGTCCGCCGTCATCGCCGAGGACGGCGCGCTGCGCATCGAGCTGGTCGGTGACGACGGCACGACCACCGTGCTGCGCGAGTCGGTGCCGGTGCTCGCGGGCGAGGTCGTGGACGCCTCCGTCATGCGCGTCGCCGTGCTGCGCGAGTTCCTCGGCGAGCAGGTCGCGCGCGCCAAGGCCGAGGACGTGCTGTTCTCGGTGCACCTGAAGGCCACGATGATGAAGGTCTCCGACCCGATCGTCTTCGGCCACGTGGTCCGCGCCTTCTTCCCCAAGACCTTCGCCCAGTACGGCGAGACCTTCGCGGCGGCCGGCCTCACCCCCAACGACGGCCTCGGCGGCATCCTCAAGGGCGTCGAGTCCCTTGCCGACGGCGCGGCGATCAAGGCCTCCTTCGAGGCCGAGCTGGCCGAGGGCCCGGCCCTGGCCATGGTCGACTCCGACCGCGGCATCACCAACCTGCACGTCCCGAGCGACGTCATCGTCGACGCCTCCATGCCGGCCATGATCCGCACCTCCGGCCACATGTGGGGCCCGGACGGCCAGGAGGCCGACACCCTCGCGGTGCTCCCGGACAGCAGCTACGCCGGCATCTACCAGGCCGTCATCGACGACTGCCGCGCGAACGGCGCCTTCGACCCGGCCACGATGGGCTCGGTGCCCAACGTCGGCCTCATGGCGCAGAAGGCCGAGGAGTACGGCAGCCACGACAAGACCTTCGAGATCCAGCACACCGGCACCGTCCGCCTGGTCGACCAGGCCGGGAACGTCGTGCTGGAGCAGGCCGTCTCCGCCGGCGACATCTTCCGCGCCTGCCAGACCAAGGACGCGCCGATCAAGGACTGGGTCAAGCTCGCCGTCACCCGCGCCCGCGCGACCGGCGACCCGGCGGTGTTCTGGCTGGACGAGGAGCGCGCCCATGACGCGAACCTCATCGCCAAGGTGAAGCAGTACCTGACGGAGCACGACACCGAGGGCCTGCAGATCGAGATCAAGTCCCCGGTCGAGGCGATCAAGTTCTCCCTCGACCGCATCCGTCGCGGCGAGGACACGATCTCCGTCACCGGCAACGTGCTGCGCGACTACCTGACCGACCTCTTCCCGATCCTGGAGCTGGGCACCAGCGCCAAGATGCTGTCGGTCGTGCCGCTGATGAACGGCGGCGGCCTCTTCGAGACCGGCGCCGGCGGCTCCGCGCCCAAGCACGTCCAGCAGCTGGTCAAGGAGAACTACCTGCGCTGGGACAGCCTCGGCGAGTTCCTCGCGCTCGCGGTCAGCTTCGAGCACCTGGCGACCACCACGGGCAACGCCCGCGCCCAGGTCCTGGCCGACACCCTCGACCGCGCCACGGGCACCTTCCTCAACGAGGACAAGTCGCCCAGCCGCCGGCTCGGCGGCATCGACAACCGCGGCAGCCACTTCTACCTGGCGATGTACTGGGCCCAGGAGCTGGCCGGGCAGTCGGACGACGCCGAGCTGGCCAAGGCCTTCGGCCCGCTTGCCCAGACGCTGACCGAGAAGGAGCAGGTGATCGTCGACGAGCTGATCGCCGTGCAGGGCTCCCCGGCCGAGATCGGCGGCTACTACCAGCCCGACCCGGCCAAGGCCGCGGCCGTCATGCGTCCGTCTGCGACCTTCAACGAGGCGCTGGCGACCCTCGCCTGACGCGACCGGCAGTACGACGCGAACCGCCCCGGCTGGTGATCCAGCCGGGGCGGTCCCGTGCACGGGGCGCGGTGGGGCGCGCGGTTACGCGAAGACGCCGTCCAGCCACGCCTGCCAGCGCTGCCCGGCCCGCTCGCCGTCGGCGCCGGGGGCGAAGTCGTGCACGCTCACGCCGACCGGGGCGCCGAAGTGGTTGCGGCCGAAGACCCGGTACATCGCGTCGCCGGTCCGCAGGCCGACGAAGTACCGGTCGCGGTAGTCGACCACGGCCTCCACCGGCCCGGCGCCGGGCAGTTCGACACGCACCACGGCACCCTCGGCCGCGTCGTCCGGCACGCCGAGGGCGCGGCTGACGACCTCGAGGGCGTCGGGCGAGGTGGACGCGGCGGGGCCGTTCACCGTGGCGAAGGCGGCCGGCCGCCCGCTGAAGTGGGTCAGGTACTGGCGCAGGGTGTGCAGGTAGAAGTCGGTGTGCTTGCTCGCGCCGTCGTACTGGTTGTCCCAGTCGTCGACGAAGACGCCGCTGTGCACGTAGCGCACCCAGGCACCGCCGCCCTCGCGCTCCTCGATGACGTGCTCGAGCTGGTTGAAGAACTGGTTGTCGACGCCCTCCGGGCTCTCCGACCGGGCGATCAGGTGGTGCGGGGGGTCCCAGGCGGTGAGGGTGCCGCCGAAGGGCGCGGCGCCGCCTTTGCGCGGCTCGAACTCCTGGGGCCACAGCCAGCCGGCGGAGCCGGTGGTGACGGCCTCCCAGACCTCCTCCGGGCTCGCCTCGGTCTCGAACTCGCGGACGATCTCGAATTCCTTGGACATGGTGCTTCTCGCTCCTCGGGGGACGGGCCCGGACGCCCGGACGACGTGGTGGGTGGTGGGGTGG
>NZ_JARAVO010000321.1:0-8729 GCF_033792805.1 Streptomyces sp. PA03-1a | reverse complement strand
GGAGGGGCGGGGCGGCGGGCCTGCTCCGGTGGAGGCTCGTGCCGAGGTCTGGATGATTTATGTCATCCACATATGCAGGATGATGCGTGTCATCCTGCATGTCAAAGCCCGGGATGGGATTCCGGCAGCGATGTATGATGTCCGTCATCCACATTGGGGTCGGGTCAGCCCGACGCACACCCGGGAGGTCATGCGATGGGTCACTCGCAGGCAGCGAAGGCCGAGTCGCGCGAGAAGGTCCTGCGGATCGCCGCCCGCCGGATCCGCGAGGAGGGCATGACCCGACCCGGCGTCGCGGACCTCATGAACGAGGCCGGACTGACCCACGGCGGGTTCTACAAGCACTTCGCCTCGCGCGAGGACCTGATGGGTCAGGCGGCGGCGCTGGCCCTGGCCGACGGCGAGGCCAAGATGGCCGAGGCCGCCCGCCGGGACCCGGATGAGCCCCGCTCGGGCCTGATCGACGCCTACCTCAGCGCCCGCCACCGGGACGCTCCCGGCACCGGCTGCGCCCTGGTGACCTTGGGCGCCGCAGCCGGTCGCGGCGATGCGGAGTTGCGGGAGGCGTACGAGAAGCAGGTCCTCAGCTACCTCGCGCTCATCGGTGAGGCGGCGCAGGGCGACGACCCCGGTGAGGCGCGGGCCGACGCGATGCTCACTCTCAGCGCCCTGGTCGGTGCCTTGTTGATCTCGCGCGCGGTCGCCGACCCGGAGCTGTCCGACGAGTTCCTGGCGACGGTCGCCGGGCGGCTGAAGGACGCGTACGTACCCGCGGAGGCCTGACCGAACCGGCGGCCCGCAGGCTCGCCCGGGAGACCGGGCAGCCCGAGTGGGAGGCGACCGCGCTCAGCGTGCTCGGCTGCCTCGCCGCCCTGCGCGACGACGCGTCGACCGCCCACCGGCTGATCGGGCAGGCGCGGGCCATCGCCGTCCGGCTGAACCCCCCGCTGCTGCACGCGACGGTGCGCATGGCGCGCGGCACGGCGCTGTCCTGCAGCGGGGACCACGCGCAGGCGTACGCCCAGCTGAGGCGGCTGATCGATCCGGCCGACGCCGGGCACCACGTGATGACCGCCCTGTGGACCGTGGGCGACCTCGCCGAGGCGGCCGCGCACTGCGGCGAGAAGGACGACGCGCAAGGGGTCCTGGATCGGTTCGCACCGCTGGCCCGCCGGACGCCCGCGGCCCGCGTGCGCCTGGCCGCGCGCCACGCCCGGGCGGTCCTGGCCGGTGAGGAGGAGGGTGAGGCCGCCTTCGCGGCCGCCTTGGGGGCGGACCTCACGGGCTGGTCCCTGGAGCGGGCGCGCCTGCGGCTCGCGTACGGCGAGTGGCTGCGCAGGCAGCGCCGCGTCCTGGAGTCCCGCGCACCGCTCAGGGCCGCCCGCGACACCTTCGACGACCTGGGAGCCGCGGCGTGGAGCCGCCGCGCGCGGCAGGAACTGGAGGCCACCGGCGAGACCACCCGTCAGCGGTCGCCCCGGGCCGCCGACCGGCTCACTTCCCCGCGGATAGGGCAGCACGGCACTGCCGGCTCCGCGCTGCTCCACGCTCCGGTCGCCCCAGTCCATCCCGCTGCCGATCCACCGCATCCACCGCGGCGGAGCGGCCGAGCGCTTCGCCGCCCGGGCCGGCCCCGCCTCGAGGAGCAGCACCCGGGCCCGCCCGTCCTCCGAGAGCCGCGCGGCGAGCACGCACCCCGCGGTCCCGCCACCGACGACGATGTAGTCGTATGCCGTCATCCCAGACCTCCGAGCCGACCCGTCCGCGGTCGCCCGGCCCCCGGCCGCGGACACAGCAAAAACTAGGGCGAAAGCTGACGAAAGGCGTCCGTCAAGCTACGTAACGGCGGTCCGCCGTGTGCCCGGTCATGCGTACCGCCGTGCCCGGTGCCCCGGTCGCGGCCCATGGGTGACGACGGAAGGTGTCCGTTGCATCACTTATGAGTGGCATGCGTACCGCTGTCGTTGTGCCCGACGGTCGGAGCCCCGGACCCGGTCCCCGCGATCGGCGGTGAACTCCCCGGACCCGCCGACGTCATGGCGCAGGACCGGCGCTTCTGACCGGGCACCCCGCAGATCGGTCGTCCAGGGCGAGCCTTCACGAAATCTTTCCCGTCGCCCCGGCCCGGACCATGCGTCACGGGGCAAACGCACGGCAACGACATGCTGCTGAACGGCGAACGCGGCCGAACCGGGCCCACGAGGGGGCGTCCATGCGAGCACTCACGGAACACCTGTCCCTGCGGCTGATCACCGGGACCCGGCGGTTCCTCGATCTGTCGGCGGACTGCCGGTACCGTTCCGACGACCCCTACATCGTGCGGATGCGCTTCGGCCTCGACGACGGTGCCGGCGAGGCGGAGTGGGTGCTCTCCCGCGAGCTGCTGCTCGCCGGGCTCGCGGCCTCCGCCGGGGACGGCGACGTGCACGTCGAACCCGGCGACCACGCCCACACCCTGATCACGCTCGCCGCCCCCGGCGGCACGGCCGTCCTGCAGGTCGCCACGGGTGAACTCGCCCGGTTCCTGGCCGCGACCGCGGAACTCGTCCCGCTCGGCACCGAGGGCGGCCACATCGACTGGGACGCCTGCATCGCAGGACTCCTCTCGGCCTGAGGCGTTCCTCAGGGGGTGGGCACGCCCATCGGGTTCGGGTACGGCAGCGCCCCCGCGCAGGCCCGCGCCGCAGCGGACAGCACGGTGACCAGGCGCTCGACGGCCCCGGGTGCCAAGAGCTCCCAGGGCCGACCGGCGGCGCGGTCGGTGGCCTCCTCCAGCGCGCGGTAGGCCTCCCGCCCCGCTGCGGTCGCGGAGCCGTCCGCGCCGAGCAGGCCGCGGTCGGCGAGACGAGCCGCTGCACCGGCCCACTGCTCGTCGGTCCATCCGCGGTGCGGCTGCAGCTCCGATCGCGGCAGGTCGATGCCCGTGCGCAGCACCAGCGCCTCGCATCCACTCAGACCGGCCGCGACGAGCGCCGCCACATGACCGTCCCCGCGGTGCTCGCGCAGCAGCGTGGCCTGGTGCCAGAGCGCGTCGACCGGGTCGCCGGGGGAGGGGAGCGCCGTATTCGCGGCGGCGAGCACCCGTCCCGCGACGTCGAGGCCGGCGACGACGGGAGCCAGCAGGTCCACCGCCTCCGCCACCGCCGTCTCCTGCCCCGCCAGCAGCCGCCGCAGTGCGGCGCCCGCGCCGCGCCGCCGCGCGTCAAGGGCGCGCTCGGGCGGGGCGAGAGCCCACACGCCGGGCAGCGCGCGGGCCACCATGGCGGGCGCGAAGCCGAAGAAGGCGGCCACGACGGGCTCCGGGCCCACCGGGCCGAGGGGGGCCGCGCGACCGGCGAAGTAACCGCGCCAGTAACCGCGCAGCCCCGCCTCCTCGTTCGCGGCACGTGCCTCGGGCGTGAAGTAGGTGACGGCGTGTACCGGTTCGGCGAGCCGCCACATGCGCCGGGCGGTGACGGCGGCCTCCGAGGGCGTCACGGTCCGGCTCACCGGACGCCTCCGCCCCGTACCTCGGCGACCAGGTCGCCGGCGACGTCCGTGCGGGCTTCGATCGCCCGCAAGACGGCCACCATGTCCGCGCGTCCGTCGCCCTGTTCCACGGTCTCGTCGAAGAGGGCGTGGCAGACGTCCAGCAGCGGCGAGGCCAGGCCGGACGCGCGCGCCGCCTCGGCGATGAGGCGGTTGTTGTGCAGCACGTCCGCCGCGGCGGCCTGCGCGGAGAAGTCGCGCTCCCTCAGCTTGGGCGCCTTCATCCGCGACACGGCGCTGGCCATGGGCCCGGCGTCCAGGACGGAGAGGAACTGCCCGGTGTCCAGGCCCTGCCGTTCCGCGAAGTGGAACGCCTCGGTGAGCCCGGTGACCATCGTGATCAGGAAGAGGTTGACCGACAGCTTCATCAGCAGCGCGCCGGGCACCGGCCCGCAGGCGAAGGACTCCCGGCACATCGGCGCGAGCAGCGGCCGCACCTCCTCCACCGCCGCGGGATCCCCGGCGAGCATCGCCACGAGCTGCCCCGCCTCGGCGGGCTTGCGGGAGCCGGAGACGGGGGCCTCCACGTAGCGGCCGCCCGCCGCGCGGACGGCGGCCTCCAGCCCGCGCGAGTACACGGGCGAGGTGGTGCCCATGTGGACGACGACGTGCCCGGCCACACGCGCGGCGAAGTCCGGGGTGCCGCGGCCCAGGACGTCGTCGACGGCGGCGCCGTCGGCGAGCATCAGGACCACCACGCGGGCCCGGTTGAAGACCTCGCCGGGCCCCTCCGCCACCTCGGCCCCGGCCGCGCGCAGCGGAGCGCACCGGGCGGCGGTGCGGTTCCAGACCACCAGCCGTGTTCCCGAACCGGCCAGACGGAGCGCCATGGGCTGCCCCATGATCCCCAGGCCGATGAAACCCACGTCCACTGCCCACCGCCCGTCCCGGCCGTCCGACCGCTCGACCCGCGCGTTATGACGCCTGTCATACGCGCTATGACAGGCGTCATAATAGACCCCGGGGCGCCGGCCGCCGGCCCGCGCGCGCGAACTGCGCCGCCGAGCTGACGCGCACTGGGCAGGGCCGCCGCGCCTTACGCGGGCGGGCGGAAGGGCAGACGGTGGGAGGTCGGCGATGACCGGTTCCGAGCGGGGTCCCCGCGAGCGCATGGTCTTCAGCGCCGCACAGCTGATCCGCCGCGGCGGCGTCACGGCGACGGGCATGCGCGAGGTCGCCGCCCACGCGCAGGCGCCCCGGGGATCGCTGCAGTACTACTTCCCGGGCGGCAAGGAGCAGATGGTCAACGAAGCCGTCGGCTGGGCCGGCCGCTACGCCGGCAACCGCGTGGCCCGCTTCCTCGCCGCCCTGCCAGAGCCGACTCCCGGCGGGCTGTTCGCCGCCATGGTCGGCCAGTGGACGGACGAGTTCCTGACCTCCGGCTACGACGCCGGCTGCCCCGTCGCGGCCGCCACGGTCGACTGCGCCGGGACCTCCGAGGCCACCCGTACGGCGGCGGCCGCCGCCTTCGCGACCTGGACCGGGCCTGTTGCCGGGGCACTGGAGGAGATGGGCGTGCCGGCCGGGCGGGCACCGTCGCTGGCGACGCTGATGGTCAGCGCCATCGAGGGCGCCGTCGTCATCGCCCGGGCGGAGCGCGACGTACGCGCCCTGACGGCCGTGGCACGCGAGCTCGGCCCGCTGCTGGACGCTTCCGTGGCACCGGAGCGCTGAGTCGTCTCGACGCGCCGGGACCTCCGAGGCCACCCGTACGGCGGCGGCCGCCGCCTTCGCGACCTGGACCGGGCCTGTTGCCGGGGCACTGGAGGAGATGGGCGTGCCGGCCGGGCGGGCACCGTCGCTGGCGACGCTGATGGTCAGCGCCATCGAGGGCGCCGTCGTCATCGCCCGGGCGGAGCGCGACGTACGCGCCCTGACGGCCGTGGCACGCGAGCTCGGCCCGCTGCTGGACGCTTCCGTGGCACCGGAGCACTGAGCCGTCTCGACGCGCCGGGACTCCGCCCCGGCACTACGGTTTGACCAACGGCGTACTCATCCCGGTCGGGGCCGGGCTTGGGTATGGGCAACCCCGGAACCCTGCGTTCCCCCTGGAGCGAGAAGGACTCAGGATCATGCCGTATGCAACAGCGAAGGACGGGACCCAGATCTTCTTCAAGGACTGGGGGACTGGCCAACCCGTCGTGTTCTCCCACGGCTGGCCGCTGACCGCGGACGCCTGGGACCCGCAGTTGAAGTGGATGGTGGACCACGGTTTCCGGGGCGTCGCCCACGACCGTCGTGGCGGTGGGCGTTCCGGTCAGCCCTGGGAGGGCAACGACCTCGACACCTACGCCGACGACCTGGCGGCCGTGATCGAGGAACTCGACCTGCGCGACGTCATCCTGGTCGGGCACTCGACCGGTGGCGGCGAGGTCACGCGCTACATGGGGCGGCACGGCACGGGCAGGGTCGCCAAAGCGGTGCTGGTGGGCGCGATCCCCCCGCTGATGCTGAAGACGCAGGCCAATCCCGAGGGCCTTCCGATCGAGGTCTTCGACGAGATCCGCGAGGGCGTGGCCCAGGACAGGTCCCAGTTCTACAGGGACCTCAGCGGCCCGTTCTACGGCGCGAACCGCGAAGGGTCGACCGTCAGCCAGGGCACCCGCGACGAGTTCTGGCTGTGGAGCATGACGGTGGGCATCAAGGGCGCCTACGACTGCGTCAAGGCGTTCTCCGAGACGGACACCACCGAGGACCTCAAGAAGATCGACGTCCCGACGCTGATCGTGCACGGGGACGACGACCAGATCGTGCCCATCGTGGCTGCCGGTGCCAAGAGCTCGAAGCTGGTCAAGGGAGCGGTCTACAAGGTGTACGAGGGAGCCCCGCACGGGCTGGCGATGGTGCCCAGGTTCGCCGAGCGGTTCAACGCCGACCTGCTGGACTTCGCGCGCGGCTGAGCCGTCCGCGGCGCCGCGACCGCGCCCTGATGCGCGTCACCCCGAGCGCGACCGGTCGCGCGCCGCACGACGCCGGTCCCCCGGCGCCCGGGCCGGCCGGTCCGCCCGGGCCGAGGGCACGGGCGGCGGACCGGTCCGTGTCTCCCCGCCGGACGCGCCCCGCCCGTGACGACGGCGCCGGACGCGTTCACCGCGGGCCACGAGCCGGAGCCTGGCCAGCACGGCGAAGCGGTCCTGCTGCGCCCGGGCGGCCTCGTCCAGCTCCTCCATCAGCCGGTGGGAACGGTGCTCCAGGGCCAGCTCGTCCAGGATGCGGTCCACCTCGGCGAGCAGGGACCCGTGCAGTTGCCAGGCCCCCGGATGCTGCCGCACCCGGTCGAGCAGCATGTCCGCGGCCTTCTCGCGGCTCGCGCGGGCCGCCGCGAGCTCCGCGGCCAGCCGGCCCTCGGCCTCCTCGGCGTTGCTGCTCACCTGCGTGGTCACCAGGACGGCGAAGCTGACGAGCGCCCCGCCGAGGTGGGCGAAGAGCTCCTCCAGGGCGACCGCCACGTCGCGGTCGAACAGCGGCTCGTCCGCGCCGCGCCGCTTCGCGAGATCCGTCAGCGACCGCGCCAGGACGCGCAGGACCACCACGCAGATCTCCAGGGTGTCGAGACCGGTCCTCAGCACCACCCGGGACAACAGCGCTTCCCTGACCCGGGGATTGAGCCGCAGGCTGTCCTCGGCCCGGCGCAGCGCGGTGTCGACCTCGGCGACGTCCTGGTCCAGTCGCCGCGCCTCGTGCAGCCGTGCCGCGGCACGCTCCACCGCGGCGGGGGAGTCCAGTTCCTCGGCGCAGCACAGCAGGAGATGACGCATACGGCGGGCGAGGTCCTCGATCGACGCCCCGGCGGTCCCCACCCACACGGGCGGTGCGAACAGGACGTTGAGCAGCAGGCCCACCCCTGCCCCGATGAGTGTCTCCAGCACGCGGTCCCATGCCTGCTCCGTCAACTGGCTCACCCCGAGCACCAGCATCGCGCTGATGGCCACCTCGTTGACGAACTCCTCGACCCGCACGAACTGCCCGATGACCAGCGCCGCGAGGATGATCAGCCCCAGGCTCCACCACGTCAGGCCGACCAGCGCGCTGAACCCGACGGCGATCAGGACACCGACCACCACGGAGTTCACCCGGCGGATGCCGGTGGTGAGCGTGGAGTAGAGCGTCACCTGCACGACGAGCAGGGCGGTGAGCGGCGCCGTCAGCGGGGCAGACTCGCTACTGACGTGCACGGCGATCACGTACGAGATGGTCGCGGCGACGGTGGCCCGCGCCGTCAAGGTGACCACCGGGTCCCGGCTGCGGCGGGCCAACCAGGTCACGGCATCACGTATAGGCATCTTCTGCCTTTTCCCGAACAAACACCGCGTACACCTGCGGATGTCGCTCCCGGTCCGTGGGCGTCGGGCCGGGGGCCGCGGGAACCGGTGGCTACGCCGGGAAGCTGTCGAGAGGCGCCGCCTCCAGCAGTGCCGTCAGTTCCGCGCGGTGCAGGTCCGCTATCGGGGCCACCAGGTCCGGGTGGCGCAGGAGGGCGGCAGCCGCGCGGTCGTGGGCGCCGGGAAGGGTGAGCCGGAGGGCGTCACCGGCGAGGGAGGCGCCGTGTTCGGTGGCCGCGAGGGCCGTCACCGCGGAGGCGGCCAGCTCCGGGTCGGCGAGCAGGCAGGCCGCCCAGCTCACGACGACCTCGTCCACCCAGGTGCGCCAGCCGGCCTCGGTGTCCCCGGCGTCCTCGTCGAGGACCCCGGCGCCGGCGACCCGGTCCAGGCGGTCGGCGCCGCCGGGCGGCAGCAGTCCGAGCAGGGCGGCGTCCACGGCCGTCGGGTAGCGCAGGGCGGCGGCGACCATGGCGGCCTGGCGGGCCTGAGCTTCGGCGAGGGCACGGCTGAGGGCTCCGCCGTTCGCCGGATAGGCGGCCAGCAGCCACCGGGTGGCCGCGGCGATGACCGACGAGAACTCACTGTGCATGCCGAACGAACCGTCCTCCGTGCGCGTGGGTGCCGCGCCCGTCCGGCGCGCGGCGCGCCCAGCGTACGCAAAGCCGTGCTTTTGCGACATGAGCCGCATCACGCCCGCTCCCGGCGAGGACCCGGCGCAGGGTCCCCCGGAGGAACGGGGACCCTGCGCCGCCCCCCTGCGGCCGGGGGTCAGGACCGGCCGCGGCCGCTCACGAAGTCGCGGGCCCGGTCGACGAGGCCCGCGCCCGGGGCGAGGAGCTTGTTGGCGGGAGGGGTGTGCGGTGCCGCCGGGTGGGGCCG
>NZ_JARAVO010000320.1:0-8776 GCF_033792805.1 Streptomyces sp. PA03-1a | reverse complement strand
CCGGGCGGCGGTGCGGCGGGTGCCGCGTCGGGGGGTGCCATAGCGGGCCTTCCGTGGGTTCGCGGTGTCGGGAGCCGAGGAGGGACGGGCCTGCCGCCCGGCCGGGGAGGAGGACCGGGCGGCAGGCGCGGGGGCTCAGTACGCCCCGGCCAGCGAGCCCTTGGCGTTGGACGCGTCGTACTCGCGGTCGGAGATGATCACGTCCTCGGGGATGGCCTCGCCGGCGAAGAACTTCTGCGCGGTGGCGAAGGCGAGCGGCCCGAAGCGCGGGTTGGACTCGATGACGCCGTTGTACTGGCCGTTCGCCAGCGCCTGCACGGCGTTGCGGGTGCCGTCGATGGAGACGATCTTGACGTCCTCGCCGGGCTTCTTCCCGGCCGCCTTGAGCGCGGTGACCGCGCCGAGGCCCATCTCGTCGTTCTCCGCGTAGACGGCGGTGATCCCCGGGTTCGCCTGGATCAGCTGCTCCATCACCTGCTGGCCCTTGTCGCGGGCGAACTCACCGGTCTGCTGGGCGACGATCTCCAGGCCGGGGGCCTGCGCCTTGATCTGGTCGACGAAGCCCTTGGTCCGGTCGGTGGTGACGTTGTTGCCGGAGGCCCCGAGCAGGATCGCGACCTTGCCCTTGCCGCCGGTGACCTTGATCATCTGGTCGGCGGCGCGCTTGCCCTGCTCGACGAAGTCCGAGCCGAGGAAGGCCACGTAGTCCTTGCACGCGGTGGCGTTGATCTTGCGGTCGATGGTGATGACCGGCACGTGCTTGGCCGCCGCCGCGCGCAGTGCGGGCTCCAGGCCGTCGGAGTTGAGCGGGGCGACGATCAGCAGCTGGGCACCCTGGGCGAGCATGTCCTGGATGTCGCTGATCTGCTTGGGCAGTTGTGACTGCGCGTTGGTCGTGAGCAGCTTCTTGACGCCGAGCTTCGCCGCCTCGTCCTTGATGGACTGGGTCTCGGCGATGCGGAACGGGTTCGCCTCCTTCTCCGACTGCGAGAAGCCGACGACGGCGTCCTTGAGGTCGAGCTTGCCCGCCCCGTAGGTCTGCAGGGTGCAGCCGCTGCCGGCGGCGTCGGTGGCCGCGGTCGGGGACTGCACGACCTGGGCGCCCTCGGAGGAGGCGGAGGAGGCGCTGCCGGAGCCCTCCTCCTTGGCGCAGGAGGTGGCGGTCAGGGCGGCCGCGGCGGTGAGGCACACGACGGCAAGGAAGCGGGTGGAACGGGAGGTGCTCATGGACGTTCAACTCCTCGGAGAGCGGTGTGCGACCTGATCAGGGGGGTGCGGTGGTGCCGCCGTCGCCCCGGGGGCACGGCCCGGGAGGCGGCCCGCCCCGCCCCGTGCCAGGGCGGGCCGCTCAGGTGGTCGGTACTCGGTCAGCGCTTCGCCGGCACGGCGGGCTCGCCGGAGGCCAGCGACGCCACCTCGGCGGCGGTCAGCGCGCGGTCGTAGGCGTGCACGTCGGAGATCGCGCCGCCCCAGTAGTCGACGAGGTTGCCGCCGTACTTGCCGCGGCCGATCACCAGGTGGCCCGAGGGCCCCTCGGCGTTGCAACCGCGGACGGAACCGGCCTCGCCGCCGTCCACGTAGATGCGCAGCCGGCCGTCGCGGTGGCTGTAGCTGCCTACCAGGTGGTACCAGCGGCCGGCCTCCGGCTCGCCGATGGTGCCCGCGAGGGCCCGGCTCCCGGCGAAGCTGAACGCGAACCGCTTGTCGGCCTGCGAGTACTGCAGGTAGAAGGCGCTGTTGGTGTCGCCGTCGACGGACACCGCGGTGCTGAAGTGCCCCTTGTCGTCGAGCCGGACCCAGGCGGCGACCGAGTAGTCGTGGCGGTCGGTGTCCAGGACGGTGGCGCCGGTGTCGACCGATCCGGTGCGGCCGTCGAACTGCAGGGCGGCGCCGTTCGGGCCGGTCGTCCAGCTCGTGCCGCCGGTCAGGGTGCCGTCGTGGTCCCCGGCGACGTCCTTCGCGACGGTGCCGGAGCCCTCGTGCAGCGGCCACCAGCCGACGCCGTTCGGTCCGGGTGCGCCGGGCGGCACGTCGGCCCCGCCGGCGGTGGCGCCGGCCGCGATGACCTGCCGGTTGACGTCCCGTACCTGTTCCGGGATCACCTTGACCACGTCGCGGTCGTAGGTGAGCAGGCCGTTGAGCTCGCCCTCGACGTCGGTGATCTGCGTGTAGACCGAGCCGGACAGGCCGCAGGCCGCCGGCCGGAGCAGCTTGCGCGTGTTCTCCACGTAGGCCGCGGTCAGTTCCTCCTTGCTGTGGGCGGCGTCGCCGTAGTCCTGGCCGCCCGCGGTGCCCAGGATGTGGCCGGGGACGAGGTAGGAGTAGCCGCCGTGCTCGCCGTCGACGGCGGCGCGGGTGTCGTCCGGGGCCGGACTGGCGGGGCCGTGGTAGTCGTGGAAGTCGATCAGGTCACCGCGGCCGGAATCGCCCTTGGAGGCACAGCAGTTGACGCCGGAGTGGGCGTCGACCAGGCGCGAGGGGTCCTGCTCCCTGACGGCGTCGGCGAGTTCGCCGGTGGCCTGCTTGCTCCACTCGCCCCAGCCCTCGTTCATCAGCGTCCACACCAGGACGGACGGGGTGCTGATGTGCTGGTCGACGATCTGGTGGACCTGGTCGACGAAGGTCTGGGTCTCCGGGGTGCCGGCGGCCGCCGTGCCGCGGCTCGGCATGTCCTGCCACACCATCAGGCCCAGCTTGTCCGCCCAGTAGTACCAGCGGGCGGGCTCGACCTTGATGTGCTTGCGGACCGCGTTGAAGCCGAGCTTCTTGTGCTGGACGAGGTCGTACTTCAGGGCCTCGTCGGTCGGCGCGGTGTAGAGGCCGTCGGGCCAGAAGCCCTGGTCGAGGGTGGCGAGCACGAACACCGGCTTGCCGTTGAGCTTGATCCGGTTGGTGCCGCCGGCCGGGGACACCTCGATCGACCGCATGCCGAAGTAGGAGCCGACGCGGTCCTTGCCGCGGCCGTCGGTGAGGGTGACCTCGAGGTCGTACAGGTACGGGTCGTCCGGGCTCCACAGGTGGGCGCGGGGGACGGGCAGCCGCAGGGCGGTCCCGGCGGCACCGGTGACCGAGCCGGCCTTGCGACCGTCACGGGTGTACGCGGTGGCCGTGACCTTCGCGCCCGGCGAGGTGCCCGCGCCCGGCCGTACGGTGACGGCGAGCGAGGAGTCCGCGACGTCCGGGGTCAGCACGAGCGAGTCGACCGACGCCTCGGGGACCGGCTCCATCCACACGGTCTGCCAGATGCCCGAACTCGGCGTGTACCAGATGCCGCTGGGGTTGCGGGACTGCTTGCCGAGCGCGTAGCGGTCGTCGGTGGTGTCCTTGACCTTCACCAGCAGGGTCTGCGGACCGCGCCCGGCCAGGGCGTCGGTGACGTCGGCGGTGAACGCCTGGTAACCGCCGGTGTGGTGGGCCACCTCGCGGCCGTTGACGTACACCCAGGCCTCGTAGTCCACGGCGCCGAAGTTGAGCTTCAGCCGGTTGCCGGAGCGGACCCGCCAGTCGTCGGGGACGGTGAAGGTGCGCTGGTACAGCGACCAGTCGTGGTGCCGCGCGACGCCCGACAGTCCCGACTCCATCGGGTACGGGACGACGATGCTGCCGCTCAGCTTGCCCTGGGGGAGTGCGGCGTCCTGCGCGGTCGGCTGGAACTGCCAGGTCCCGTTGAGGTTCTTCCACTGCTTGCGGGTCAGCTGCGGCCGCGGGTAGTCGGGCAGCGGGCGGGACGGGGAGACGTCCTTGGCCCACCTGGTCTGGAAGTACCAGGTCGATTCGTTGCGCGCGATGACCGAGAAGGGACCGAGGTCGCCGTCGGCGGTGGTGATGCCGCCCTTGCCGTCGTAACTGATCCGCACGTCGGCGTTGAGCGAGACCGGGGAGTCGGCCTCGGCGGGCTTCAGGACCAGCCGGGTGGGGTGCTTGGGGTCGCGGGAGACGGTGGCGGACCAGCGGGTGCCGCCGGACAGCAGGGCGAGGTGCGGGGCCGCGTCCACGGGGAGGCCGGTCACGCGGGAGCCCAGTTCGACGGTGGCGCTGCGGCCGCTGGTGGCCACCGACGCATCGGCGTCCGCCGGGGCGAACCCGGCCGGCAGGTGCAGCGCCGAGTCCGGTACGGGGCGGCGGTCGAAGCCCGGCCCCGACCACTCGGTGTGCAGGTAGGCACCGCCGTTGCCCTGGTTGTAGTCGTAGGCGAGCTCGTGCAGGCCCGCGGTCAGGGTGATCGGCTGCGAGGTGGTCTGGACGTCCCAGTCGGTGGTCCAGTGGTCGATCACGCTCGCGCCGTCCAGGGACATGCGGAAGCCGTTGTCGCCCTTGATGTAGAAGGTGTACGTGCCGTCGTCGGGCACCTCCAGGCGGCCCGTCCAGCGCACGGCGACGTTGTCCGTCGTGCCGGCGTAGGCCCGCAGCGTGGGCAGGAGGTCGTCCACGTGGAGGGAGCTGTCGATCCGGGTGCCGGTGTACCGGGCGAAGTCCAGGGCCGTGCCGCTGGACATCCGGTAGTAGTCGCCGCGCAGGCCCGCGTCGGCGGAGGCGGCGGTGACGTCGGTGGGGACGTCGGTCGTGGCGGAGGGCCGGGCGGACGCCGGGAAGGGCGTCAGCAGGGCCGCACCGAGGAGGAGTGCCAGTAGGGCGGTGAACCGAGCAAAGCGGTGGGTACGTCGTCGGCCAGGACTCATGGTGCACCTTCCGTGGGAGTCGTCGACGCCTTGACGGGAAAGTTGCGGGTCAGGAGTGTGCGGTGCCTGGGACCAAGAGCGCTACGCGCCGGAAACGCGGTTGTACAACGTTGGAAATTTTCGGCGCGGAGAGCATGAAAGCAGGGCCCCGCCGCCCTGTCCAGACCTCGCGTAGAAGCCCGTCAACGGGCCGTACGGGCATGGGAGAACGTGCCGCGCACGCCACCGTGCCCGCTCCGGCGCAGAGCGGAGCGGGATCAAGGGGCCGGATGGGCCTTCGTGAAGTGACCTCCAATTGGGGTGTGTTGGCGTGATGCGGGGCGCCCTCATGGCGAACCGGAACGTGTTCAACGTTGGAAACCGGCGCGATGGAAGGACCGCCCGGGGCCGGGCACGGAAGCCTGCCCCGGAGCGGTCCTCGATGGGTCAGCCGGCGGGTCAGCCGATGGTCAGGTTCTGCACCAGGGTGTTGGCCGCGAAGCCGTTCACCCCGAACAACCCGCCCGCGTAGGTGTCGTCGGTGGCGTCGATGACGGGGTCGGCGCCACCGCCGAGCCAGACCCGGATGCGGGAGCCGTCCGTGCGCACCTTCAGGTGGTAGGTGCGGCCCTCGACGATCTGGGTGGCGTAGGTCGCGATGTCCCGGCCCGGCCGCCACAGCTTGACCACGCCGCTGGAGTCGATGTTCGCCGTGTAGCCGGCGCCGTCGTCGCGGGCGCGGAAGGTGAGCCCGGCCGCCGTGCCGTTGGTGACGGACAGGTCGCCCTCGTACGTGAAGTCACCTCCCGTGCGGTCGCTGAGGTAGAAGCCGTCCTGGGACGAACTCCCCCTCAGCCCGGACGGTGTGACCGTCCAGGTCCCGCCCCGCGGGATCCACCGGCCGGCGGGGAAGGCAGAGAAACCGGCCGTTCCGGTGTTGAGGTTCTGCACCGTCGCCGTGCCGTTGAAGACGTTCACCCCGAACACGCCGGTGGTGTAGGCGGCGTCGGTGGCGTCGATGACGGGGTCGGTGCCGTTGTCCAGCCAGACCCGGATGCGGGAGCCGTTCGTCTGCACCTTCAGGTGGTAGGTGCGGCCCTTCGTGACCGGGGTGGCGTAGGTCGCGATGTCCCGGCCCGGGCGCCACAGCTTGAGGACGCCGCTGCTGTCGATGTTCGCCGTGTAGCCCGCGCCCGAGGCGTTCGCGCGGAACGTCAGGCCCGCGGCCTGCGCGGTGTCCAGCGTGAGGTCGCCCTGGTAGACGGCGTCACCGCCGCTGCCGGCGCTCAGGTAGAAGCCGTCGCCGCCGGTCGAGGCGCGCTTGCCGCCGCTGACGTCGGTCCACGCCCCGCCCGCGGCGTGCCACGGGCCCTTGAGGTTGCTCTCCAGGGTGGACTGTGCCGTGCCCCAGCTGGTGTTGAGGCGGGTGAAGGTCGCGCTGTCCAGCTTCACCTTGCCGCCGACGGCGAAGAGCCGGATACCCTGGCTGTCCGCAGCGGAGTCGAAGTCGACGTTGTCGGACAGGGAGTAGAGCCCGCCGTCGGCGAACGTCTCCAACTGCCCCCGGTCCACCAGCAGCCGCATCGTGACCTTGCCGTTCCGCGGCTTGAGCGGCTTGCCCCGCAGGGTCTGCGCCTTGGTGTCGTAGACGACGCTGCCGTCGGCCGTCCCGTCGGAGCGGGCGTGCAGGTCGAAGCCGAACTGCGTGGCGGTCGCGCCCTTCACGTCGAACTGGGCGGTGATCTCGTACGTGTCGGCCTTGATGCCCCCGAAGAGGTTGTCGTCCTTGACCGCGTTGACCGTCTGGTTCTTCCAACTGCGGGTCTCCGAGCCCAGTGAGGCCAGCTCGGCGACCGGTGTCCGGGTGATCCGCGGTCCGTCGGGGGTGCTGACCAGGCCGAGGGAGGCGGGGAAGGTCGAGTTGCCCGTCCAGGTGCTGCCGCGGTTGCCGCCCTGCCAGGCCATCTGCACGGTGCGGCCGTCGGGCGTGTTGGTGAACGTCTGGGCGGCGTAGAAGGTGCCCCCGGCGAAGGTGGTGCCCAGGTCCATCTGCTGCGGGCCGGTCCAGTCGGTGCGGAAGGTCGTGCCGTCGAAGGAGCCGACGACGTACTGACCGGACGCGGAGGTCAGGACCCACCGCTGTTGCCCGGCCTTGCCGTCCAGGGCCAGGGGGTACATGTCGGGGCACTCGAAGAGCCACGGTGCCTTGAAGCGGCTGGCGAAGGTCCAGTCGAGGAGGTTCGGGGAGGTGTAGACGGACACACCGTTGCCGCCCTCGTTGGACCAGACGACCATGGCCCAGCGGTGGCGTGCCGCGTCCCAGAAGACCTTGGGGTCACGGCTCTCGGCGGGGATCTCGATCTGCTTGCGGCCCTTGTCGTAGGCCTGGAAGGTCCGGCCGTCGTCGTTGCTGTAGAAGACGCTCACGCCGTCGGTGTTGGAGAACACCACGATCGGGTCGAGGGAGCCCGTCTTCAGCCCCGAGGTGTTGTCCTTGTCCACGACGCCGCCGCCCGAGAAGAGCGTGCCGGGGTGGACGCCGGGTTCGAGCGCGATCGGCTTCTGGGTCCAGTGCACCAGATCCGGGCTGGTGGCGTGGCCCCAGTGCATGGTGTCCCAGGCCAGGCCGTGCGGATTGTGCTGGTAGAAGAAGTGGTAGAGCCCGTTGGCGTACACCAGGCCGTTGGGGTCGTTCATCCAGCCCGACTGCGAACTGAAGTGGAACTGGCCGCGGAACGGCTCGCTGTAGGTGGTCGCCGGATACGGGAACTCCGGGTATTCCCCCACGGTCCCGGCGACCGCGGGGGTGCCGGGCAGCAACGCGGCCAGGCTCGCGATCAGGGCGACGAGCAGCGCCCCGACTCTTCGACGCATGTGAACCCACTCTCTGCACGCCGGTGATGTCATCGTTGACACATGTCATCGCTGACATCCGATCGATGACCGATGATGGGCCCCTGCCGGGAGCCCGTCAACGCCCCGTGCAGGATCGGCTGCGGCCCCTCATGAGGTCGGACGGCCTGTCAGATCGGCAGCATCCGGCTCCAGTTGGTGGGCCCACGGCGGGTTCGGCCCGGCGACGGCGCAGGTCAGCGCGGCCACGCGGGTCCCATACGCGCAGGCCGCCACGACGTCGTCGGTCCGCAGCCGGTCGAGCCGGCCACCCAGCAGCCCGCGGCCGCCGAGGTGGTGGAGGAGCCCCGCCGTGAAGGAGTCCCCGGCACCGACGGTGTCGACCACCCGCGCCGGCACACCGGGCACGGAGACCCGCCGGCCGTCGAGCGAGGCGAGGACGCCCCGCGCCCCGAGGGTGACCACGACCAGGCGGGCCCCCGACGCGTGGAAGTCGTCACAGGCCGCCTCCGGCGTGGTGCCCGGGGCCAGCACGGCGAGGTCGTCCTCGCTCAGCCGGAGGATGTCGGCCGTCGCGCACCACGTCCGGATCCGGTCCCGGTAGACCCGCGGATCGACCAGGGCGGGCCGGACGTTGGGGTCGATGCTGACCGTCGCGTGCTGCCGTGCCCCGGCCAGCACCTCCTCCACGAGGACGGCGCCCGGTCGTCTGACCAGGGCGAGCGAACCGGAGTGGACGCAGGCCGCATCGCCGAGTGCGGCCCGGCTCAGCTCCTCGCGCGTCCACTGCCAGTCCGCGGTGCCCTCGGCGTGGAAGGAGTACGCGGCCTGCCCGTCGCCGTCGACGTCGGCGACCGCCAGCGTGCTGGGTTCGGGAGCGTCCGCGGCCGCCGACAGGTCGACACCCGATGCCAGCAGATGGGTGCGGAACAGGCGGCCGAAGACGTCCCCGGACAGCCGTGCCAGCAGCCGGGTCGGCGTGCCGAGACGGGCCAGGCCCACGGCGGTGTTGGCCGGACCGCCGCCCGGCAGGACGCGCAGCCGCAGCTCATGCGACCCGTCCGGGGAGCGGCCGTGCGCACCGGACGGGGCCGCCCCGTGCCCGGGTGCGGGGAAGACATCGGCGACGCACTCTCCGAGCACGGTGACCTGACGCGGCTGCATGGGGTGGTTCCTCCAGGTGGGAGCGGGGACGTGGGCCGGCCCCGCTCCCACCTGGAGGAACCACCCCATGCAGCCGCGTCAGGTCACCGTGCTCGGAGCTA
>NZ_JARAVO010000031.1:0-52258 GCF_033792805.1 Streptomyces sp. PA03-1a | reverse complement strand
CCCCCGCAACCCTTCGCAAGGCCCATGGATCTGTTCTCCCTCACCCTGTTCGGGTCGGTCTTCGTCACGCTCTTCGTGATCATGGACCCGCCCGGGATCACCCCGATCTTCCTCGCCCTCACCTCCGGCCGCGCGGCCAAGGTCCAGCGCCGCATGGCCTGGCAGGCCGCCACCGTCGCGCTGGGCGTCATCACCGTCTTCGGCATCTGCGGCCAGCAGATCCTGGACTACCTGCACGTCTCGGTGCCGGCCCTGATGATCGCCGGCGGTCTGCTCCTGCTGCTCATCGCCCTCGACCTGCTCACCGGCAAGGCGGACGAGCCCACCCAGACCAAGGACGTCAACGTCGCGCTGGTGCCGCTCGGCATGCCGCTGCTCGCCGGGCCGGGCGCGATCGTGACGGTGATCCTCGCGGTGCAGCGCGCGCACGGGTTCGGGCAGCAGCTGTCGGTGTGGGTCGCCATCGTCGCGATGCACGTGGTGCTCTGGCTGACGATGCGTTACTCGCTGGTGATCATCCGTCTGATCAAGGACGGCGGTGTGGTGCTGGTCACCCGGCTCTCCGGCATGCTGCTCTCCGCGATCGCGGTGCAGCAGATCGCCAACGGGGTCTTCGGCTTCATCCGCGGCGAGGGCTGACGGACCGTCGGCGGAATCCGGACGCGACGAGGGCCCCGTACCGTGGTGCACGGGGCCCTTCGCGTTCATGGCGTCCGGCCGTGCGGCCACGCCGGGGTGACGGGGCCTTACTGGGCCGGGCGGATGTAGATGCGCTGGCCGATCGCGGCGGCCTGCTGGACGATCTGGTCGACGGAGGCGGCGTCCACGACCGTGCAGTCGACGGCACGACCGTCCTGGTCGTTGAGGCGCATGATCTCGAAGCGCATGGTGTTCACGGCTTCTCCCTTCGTCCGGGCACTCCTCCATTGGAGTACGGGGCTGCTTCGCAGCCGTTACTTGCCTGGGTCATTCATGTATCAACAACAGTTGCCCCCGCGAAAACCTTCCCTGTCCTAAAGAAAATTTTTCCCACGCATCTACCGGTGGGTAGCCACCGGTACCGGCGGTCCTGGTTCCGGTTGTGTGTGCGGACGGAACCGCCGGACAATGTGATCTCTATGAACGACGACGCCCTTTCCGCCATCGCCGCCGGCATCGAGCGCACGAACGAGCTCCTGCAGCGGGTGCTCGCCGAGGTCGCCACGACCCCGGCGACCCACGCCGTGTTCGTCGACGCCGGGTACGTGTACGCCGCGGCCGGTCGCCTCGTCGCGGGCACCGAGGACCGGAGGGCCTTCGAACTCGACGCCGAGGGCATCATCGAGGCCTTCATCGACCGGGCCCGCACCCTCTTCGCCGACAGCCGCCTGCTGCGCGTCTACTGGTACGACGGTGCCCGCCGCCGCATCCACACCGCCGAGCAGGAACGCATCGCCGAGCTCCCCGACGTCAAGGTGCGGCTCGGCAACCTCAACGCCAGCCGCCAGCAGAAGGGCGTCGACTCGCTGATCCGCAGCGACCTGGAGTCACTGGCCCGGCACCGCGCCATCAGCGACGCCGTCCTGATCGGCGGCGACGAGGACCTGGTCTCCGCGGTCGAGGCCGCCCAGGGCTACGGCGCCCGTGTCCACCTGTGGGGCATCGAGGCCGCCGACGGCCGCAACCAGGCCGACCCCCTGCTGTGGGAGGTCGACAGCCTGCGCACCCTCGACCTCGACTTCTGCAAGCCGTACATCACCCGGCGCACGGCCCCCGTCTACGGCGACGCGCCGATCCCCACCGGGCCCATCCCGACCCGTGAGGACGTGCACTTCGTCGGGGCCCGGGTCGCCTCGCAGTGGCTGGCGACGCGCGGCCGGGACTCCCTGGCCGAGCTGCTGCCCGGCCACCCGTACCTGCCGCCCGCCTACGACCAGGAACTGCTCGTCGAGGCCGAGGGCATGCTCAACATCTCGCTGCGCGGCCACGCCGACCTGCGGCGCGTGCTGCGCGACGGGTTCTGGGAGCACCTGCAGGCGCGGCTCTAACCCCAGAAGCCGGTCAGTGCGCCGGCGGTGCGGGCCGGCTGCTCGGCGTTGGGGGAGTGCTCGGCCCCCTCGATCACCACGCGGCGGGCGCCGAGGCGCTCGGCCATCGCGTCCAGCCACGGGACGGGCCAGGCGTAGTCCACCGCGCCGGAGAGCACCAGCTTCGGCAGCGGTACGGCCGCGAGTTCCGCCACCCGGTCCGGCTCGTCGAGCAGCTGCCGGCCCGTGGCCGTCAGCTGCTCGGGCGCCGTCGCCAGCCAGCGGCGGTGCAGGAACTCCTCGACCGCGCCCTCGGCGTTCGCCGTGCCTTCGAGGTCCTCGGCGTCCGGCTCGCGCATCGCGCGCCACACGCCCTCCATGTCCATCGCGGACAGCGCCTCGAGCAGCAGCTTCGTACGGGCCTGCTGGGCGGGTTCGATGGCGGCCGGGCCGGAGCTCATGAGGGTGAGCGACGCCCAGGGCAGGGCGGCGCCGTCGCCGTGCTCGGCCAGAACGGCGGCGCGGACGACCAGGCCGCCCATCGAGTGCCCCAGCAGGTGCACCGGCTCGCCGGGAGCGGTGCCCAGTGCGGCGGTCTGCGCGACGACGTCGGCGGCCAGTTCGGCCTGTGCGTACGCCGCCTCGTCCCGCGGGCCCGGCGACTCGTGCTGGCCCCGGCCGTCCACGGCGACCGTGCGGTAGCCGGCGGCCGCGAGAGGTTCGAGCAGCGCGACGAAGTCCTCCTTGCTGCCCGTGAACCCGGGCACCAGCAGGGCCGTGCCGCGCCGCGGCGTGCCGGCCGGTGGGACGGCGTCCAGCACGGCGAAGGGGCCGCGGGCCGTCTCCAGGGGGTACGCGGTGGCGTTCTCGGGCAGCGTCAGGAACGGCGGTCGGCTCATGCGCCGAGGCTAGCCGGGCCGGGTTGCCCCCACACGACGCGGGCCCCGACCTCCGGCGCCGCGCGGGCGAACGCCGACGGCCGGGCGCCCCACGAGGGGCGCCCGGCCGTCCGGGTACGGGTGTCGCGTCAGCCGGTGGCCTCGTCGGCCGGCTTGGCCGTCCGTGTGCGGCGACGGCGGCGGACGGTCTTGGCCGCGCCCTCGCCCTCTGCGGGAGCCGCTTCCGGGGTCGCCGCCTCGGCGGCGGCCGCAGTCTCGGCACCGGTGGCGGCGCCGGACCGCGTACGGCGACGGCGGGGGGCCGGGACCTCCTCGGCCACCGGGGCGGCGGCCGCGGCGGCCGCGACGGTCTCGGCGCCCGACGTGCCCGACGTGCCCGACGTGCCCGAGCCCGTACGGGTGCGGCGACGGCGGCGCGGAGCCGGAGCCTCGGCGGCCGGGGCCTCGACGGTCTCGACGACCGCCTCCGCCTCGGCGGACGCCCCGTCGAGCGCCTGTCCGCCGCGGGTGCGGCGGCGCTGGCGCGGCGTACGGGTGCGGGCCGGACGCTCCTCCGCCTCGGCCGAGGCGGCCGGGCCGGACTTGCGGCCACCACGGCCGCGCCCGCGGCCGCCGGTCTCGCCGAGGTCCTCGATCTCCTCCGCGTCGAGGCCGGCCCGGGTGCGCTCCGCCCGCGGCAGGACGCCCTTGGTGCCCTCGGGGATGCCGAGCAGCTCGTAGAGGTGGGTGGAGGTGGAGTACGTCTCCTCCGGGGCGTTGAACGGCAGGTCCAGCGCCTTGTTGATCAACTGCCAGCGCGGGATGTCGTCCCAGTCGACCAGCGTGATCGCCGTGCCGGACGCGCCCGCGCGGCCGGTGCGGCCGATGCGGTGGAGGTAGGTCTTCTCGTCCTCCGGCGTCTGGTAGTTGATCACGTGGGTGACGCCCTCGACGTCGATGCCGCGGGCGGCTACGTCGGTGCAGACCAGCACATCGACCTTGCCGTTGCGGAAGGCGCGCAGCGCCTGCTCGCGGGCGCCCTGGCCGAGGTCGCCGTGGACGGCGCCCGAGGCGAAGCCGCGCTGCTCCAGCTGCTCCGCGAGGTCGGCCGCGGTGCGCTTGGTACGGCAGAAGATCATCGCCAGACCGCGGCCCTCGGCCTGCAGGACGCGGGAGACGAGCTCCGGCTTGTCCAGCGAGTGGGCGCGGAAGACGTGCTGGGTGATGTTGGCGACGGTGGCGCCCTCGTCGTCCGGCGAGGTGGCGCGGATGTGCGTGGGCTGCGACATGTACCGGCGCGCCAGGCCGATGACGGCGCCGGGCATCGTCGCGGAGAAGAGCATGGTCTGCCGCTTGACCGGCAGCATCTCGATGATCTTCTCGACGTCGGGGAGGAAGCCCAGGTCGAGCATCTCGTCGGCCTCGTCGAGGACGAGGGCGCGGACGTTGCGCAGGTTGAGCTTCTTCTGGCCCGCGAGGTCCAGCAGACGCCCCGGGGTGCCGACGACCACCTCGACGCCCTTCTTCAGGGCCTCGACCTGCGGCTCGTACGCGCGGCCGCCGTAGATCGCCAGCACGCGCACATTGCGCACCTTGCCGGCGGTGAGCAGGTCGTTGGTGACCTGCGTGCACAGCTCGCGGGTGGGGACGATCACCAGGGCCTGGGGACCGTCGACGACGTCCTCGGGCTTGGCGCGCCCGGCCTCGACGTCGACCGGGACGACGACCCGCTCCAGGATCGGGAGGCCGAAGCCCAGGGTCTTGCCGGTGCCGGTCTTGGCCTGGCCGATGACGTCGTTGCCCGCGAGGGCGACCGGGAGCGTCATCTCCTGGATCGGGAAGGGGGTGGTGATGCCGACGGCCTCGAGGGCCTCGGCGGTCTCGGGGAGGATCCCCAGGTCACGGAAAGTCGTGATGGTGGTCAGGATGCTCTGCCTCTTCTGTTTGGGACGCGGCGCTGAGCGTGTGAACGGGGGAGGGTCGAGCGCAGGGAACTGCGCTGACCGCGCGAGGTGTCGTACGGCCCTGGGTGGCCGAGGTGCGCGGGACCGCTGCCCTCGCGCGCGCCGCGATACGGGCCCCTCCCCACGTGGGGAGGGCGGTCGGTAGGAGCCGATCGGGCCACCGACCGGGCATCCATTCATGCGTGACCCGCCGGGTCACCTGGCGGGTCCATATCACTGTACCCCGGAATCACACACCTGCGGCGGATGGATTTCGGGGTACGTGGGACAGGTCACGCCGAGGCTTCCGCGCGCCGGGCCCGCACGGGATGGTTGCCGCGCTGGTGGGGTTGGCTATTGTGCGCAGCATGGAGACGCCTGACACCCCCGCCGACACCCCCGCCGAGACGACCATCGCCGCCAAGGACTGGGCCGCCGCGTCCGCGGACCCGCAGTACCGCGCGGCGGTCGTGGACCTGCTCGGGGCACTCGCGTACGGCGAGCTGGCCGCCTTCGAGCGGCTCGCGGAGGACGCCAAGCTCGCGCCGTCCCTGGAGGACAAGGCGGAGCTCGCGGCGATGGCGTCCGCCGAGTTCCACCACTTCGAGCAGCTCCGCGCGCGGCTCACCACCGTCGAGGCGGACCCGACCGCGGCGATGGAGCCCTTCGCCGCCGCACTGGACGAGTTCCACCGCCTGACCGCGCCGTCGGACTGGCTGGAGGGTTTGGTCAAGGCGTACGTCGGCGACTCCATCGCGTCCGACTTCTACCGCGAGGTCGCCGCCCGCCTCGACGCCGACACCCGCGAGCTGGTGCTGGCCGTGCTGGACGACACCGGCCACGCCTCCTTCGCGGTGGAGAAGGTGCGCTCCGCCATCGAGGCCGACCCGCGGGTCGGCGGGCGGCTCGCGCTGTGGGCGCGCCGGCTGATGGGCGAGGCGCTGTCGCAGGCGCAGCGGGTCGTGGCGGACCGCGACGCGCTCAGCACGATGCTGGTCGGCGGGGTCGCGGACGGCTTCGACCTCGCGGAGGTCGGCCGGATGTTCACCCGGATCACCGAGGCCCACACCAAGCGGATGGCGGCGCTGGGCCTGGCCGCCTGAGCGGTCCGGGCCGTAGCCGTGGGGGAGCCGTGGGGAGCAGCCGTACGGAGGCCGTGCGGCTCAGGCCGTGCGCGGCGCCGACCGGCGGGCGCTCCGCGGCGGGCGCACCAGCAGCGAGAGCAGGGCGGCCGCCACCCCCACCGACACGGCGAGGCTGATCAGGAACCGGTCCGAGCCGAGGACGGTGCGGGTGACGAGACCGCCGAGGACGGCGGCGACCGTTCCCGTGGCGAGCACCAGCGTCGCCGCGGGAAGAAGGCGCCGGGGGAGCATCCGGGTCGCGGCGTACGCGACGGACAGTCCGACGGCGGCGAACGCGAGCGCTTCCCACATCATCGTGCGGCCCCTCCCGGAGACTTCGGTCGCACGGGTCCTACCCCGCGGGCCCGCACAGCGAAACGGCGGGTCACCCCATTCGGGGGTGACCCGCCGTGCGTCGTCCCGGTGCGCGAGCGGCGAGGCTCTGACCTGCTCTGCCCTGCCCTAGAGCTGGGCGCCGAAGCCCACCCGGCGCGCCGCCTGCTCACCGATCTCCACGTAGGCCAGCCGTTCGGCCGGCACGAGCACGCGCTTTCCGTGCTCGTCGGTGAGGCTGAGCAGCTTGGCGGTGCCCGTGAGCGCCTCGGCGACGGCCTTCTCGACCTCCTCGGCCGTCTGCGCGCTCTCGATGATGATCTCGCGCGGCGCGTGCTGCACGCCGATCTTGACCTCCACGGCTTTTGTCCCTCCGAACGGTCTGCGGTGTGCGCGGTTGGAAATCGCGCCGTACGCAGGACACATTAGCCGCGCCCGGCACCGGGGCACCGGCCGACGGGCACGCCCAGAGCGAACAGCCGCCGTGCGGAGGGTCAGTGCTCGGCGCCGTGCAGCGGGAAGCCCGCGATGCCGCGCCAGGCCAGCGACGTCAGCAACTGCACCGCGGTCTCGCGGGGCATGGAGCTGCCGCTGGAGAGCCAGTAACGGGCCACGACCTGCGAGACGCCGCCGAGGCCGACGGCGAGCAGCATGGACTGCTCGGTGGTCAGCCCCGTGTCCTCGGCGATGACCTCGCTGATCGCCTCGGCGCACTGCAGCGCGACCTTGTCGACGCGCTCGCGGACGGCCGGCTCGTTGGTGAGGTCGGACTCGAAGACCAGGCGGAAGGCACCGCCCTCGTCCTCCACGTACGCGAAGTAGGCGTCCATGGTGGCCGCCACGCGCTGCTTGTTGTCGCTGGTGGAGGCCAGGGCGGTGCGCACCGCGTCCAGCAGGGCCTCGCAGTGCTGGTCCAGCAGGGCCAGGTAGAGCTCGAGCTTGCCGGGGAAGTGCTGGTAGAGCACGGGCTTGCTGACGCCCGCGCGCTCCGCGATGTCGTCCATCGCGGCGGCGTGGTAGCCCTGGGCGACGAACACCTCCTGGGCTGCGCCCAGCAGCTGGTTTCTCCGGGCCCGGCGCGGCAGGCGTGTGCCGCGAGGGCGCGCCTCAGTCTGCTCGATGGCTGTCACGCCGCCTCCCATGTGATGTCGTTCTGCGCTGCGGGTGCCATCGTACTTTTCGGTAGCGGGGGCATGCGCTGTGCGAACGCACATTCTCACCAAGTGGAACTCAGCGATAGTCGTCCTCGTCGAGTTCCACCACCCTGCGCTGCTCGGCCACGTCCGCCGGATCGGCGTCGTCGGGGCGTTCGGTGATCGGGACATCGCGGTGCTGCAGCAGTTCGAGGTGCTGTTCGGCGATGTCCGCCTCGGGCGCCTCGATGTCGGTCTCGGCATCCTCCAGGTCGTCGATGACGTCGTCGTCGAAGGTCTCGATGTCGTCGGACACGGGCACCTCCCGTCTGGTCGTGCGCTGCCGTCCCCCGCTGCTACCACTGTCCCCCTCTTTCCCCTTCTGCGAGCGTAGGAGACAGGGACGGGGTGTGCAGAGTGACGGATGGGGCGGAAAATCCCCACGACGCGTGTGAGTGCGAACACACGAGCGCACGCGTGATCACCTCGTAACATTGCCCCATGTCCTCGACGGAGTCGCCTGAAGCCGCGTTCGCCGCCGTGCCCGTACCGCCTTCGGGAGCCAGAGCCGGGGACGGGGAGACGGTGCGGACCGTGGCCTTGCCGGGCCGGACGCTGACCGTACGATCGCGGGCGGAGCAGGCCGAAGGGCTGCCGCCCGCGCTCTTCGTGCACGGCCTGGGCGGGTCGTCCTCCAACTGGTCGGCGCTGATGCGGCTGCTGGCGGACCGGGTGTCCTGCGAGGCCCTGGACCTGCCCGGTTTCGGGCACTCCCCGCCGCCGGACGACGGCAACTACTCGATCGGGGGGCACGCGCGCGCCGTCGTGCGCCTGCTGGAGGCTTCCGGGCGCGGGCCCGTGCACCTCTTCGGCAACTCGCTGGGGGGAGCCGTCGTCACCAAGGTCGCCGCGGCCCGGCCCGACCTGGTCCGCACCCTGACGCTGATCTCGCCCGCGCTGCCGGAGGTGCCGCCCCAGTACGGCGCCTGGCCGACCGCGTTCCTGGGGCTGCCGGGTGCGACCGCGCTGGTGGCCCGCGCCACCCGCGACTGGTCCGTGGAACGGCGGACCCGGCAGCTGCTGTGGCTCTGCTACGGCGACCCGTCGCAGGTCAGCGAGGAGTCCTTCGCCGAGCACGCCACGGAGTACGAGCGCCGGCTGGCGCTGCCGTACTTCTGGGACGCGCTGACCCGCTCGGCGCGCGGCATCGTGGACGCCTACACGCTGGGCGGCCAGCACAACCTGTGGCGGCAGGCCGAGCGGGTGCTCGCGCCGACACTGCTGGTGTACGGGGGCAAGGACAAGCTGGTGGCCCCCCGGATGGCGTACCGTGCCGCCCGGACGTTCCGTGACTCGCGGCTGCTGACGCTCCCCGACAGCGGGCACGTCGCGATGATGGAGCACCCCGATGCGGTGGAGCGGGCCTTCCGCGAACTGCTGGACGCCACGGACGCGCGGACGGATCACTGACTTCATGGGCAGGCACAGCGCACCGGGCGGCCGCGACGGCCGCCGCGACGACGTACCGGGCATAGCCGGCGGCAACTCGGGCACCGGCCGCCGCCGGCGTTCCGGCCCGGGGACGACGACCCCGCAGCGGCCGGGCGGACCGGGCCAGGTGCCCGGTGGTTCCGTGCCGGGCGGGCGGGACGGCTTCCGGCCCGGGGACGCCGGGCACGGTCACGACGACGTCCCGGGCCACTCCCACCCCGAGCACCGCGAGCACTCGGCCTGGGGCCGGGCCGGTTCCTGGGCCCCGCCGCGCACGCCGCGCGGGACCCGGCCCGCGGAGCTGGCGGACACCGCGCTCGGCACGGAGTACCCGGAGGACGACGACCCCCTCGACGCGGACCTCTTCACCGCGCCCCGAATACCGGGCTTCCCGCGCCAGCGCCGGGCGCCCGGCACGGGAGCCCGTGGCGGCCCCGGTCCACGGCGGGACTTCGTCGCGGCCTTCGACGCACCCTCCGCCACCACGGGACCCGGGGCACCCGTGGAGGGTGCCGCGGAGGCAGGGGAGAGCGACGGACAACCCGAACGGCCCAAGAAGGGCGTCAGGACTCGCGCGCTCAGCGGCGCCGGCGCCGCGGCGGTCGTGACGGTGCTGGCCGTCGTCGTCGCGGGCCAGATGGCCGCCGGAGGTGAGAAGCGTCACTCGTCCGCCGCCGCGGCACCGGGCGGCAGCCGGGGCACCGACGACTCCGCGTCCCGCTCCCAGGGCCGGGCGACCCCCTCGACCTCACCGTCCGCGGTCACCGCCCCGCTCACCTACGACCAGGCGATGGTCCGGCGCTACCCGCTCGACCAGGACCTGAGCCTGGCGGGGACGTTCCAGACCGTGGCCGGCCACGAGAAGGCCCCCGGCAAGGGCGAGCTGCTGCGCGTGCGGGTGGACGTCGAGAAGGGCCTGCCGCTGGACGGCCGGCTCTTCGCCGACGCGGTCTACAAGACGCTGAACGACAAGCGGAGTTGGGCGCACGCCGGGTCCCGCACCTTCGAGCGGGTCTCAACGGGCCCGGCCGACATCGTGATCACCCTGGCCAGTCCCGGTACCACGGCCACCTGGTGCGCGAAGTCCGGCCTGGACACGACGGTTGACAACGTGTCATGTGACGCGGCGTCGACTCCCCGGACGATGATCAACGCGTACCGCTGGGCGCAGGGGTCGGAGACCTACGGCCCGGACCGCATGCCCGCCTACCGCGAGATGCTGATCAACCACGAGGTCGGGCACCGGCTCGGCTACGACCATGTGCTCTGCCCCAAGCAGGGTGCCCTCGCCCCGGTGATGATGCAGCAGACGAAGTTCCTCTCCTACGGGGGCCTGACCTGCAAGCCCAACGCCTGGCCCTACCCCCGGGGCTAGCTTTTTGACATCGGGCGATTAATCGTTCAATGTTTTCGGCATGCCGCACAGCCCCGCCACAGACGCCGACGCCAGCATCGAGCTGGCGCTCATCGGCGTGGCCGGGCACAGCGTGGCCGACATCCTGTGTCGGCGCTCCACGGTGCCGGGCGCGTAAAGGGCACGTTCTTCCCTCCCGCCCCGGACCTTCCCGCCCGTGGGCACAGTGCTCGACATTCGATCGATCCTTCACGGCCTCCTCATGAGGCCGTCGCCGCTGCCTGCGGGCCTTCCCCAGCCCCGCCCTCTCCACCTCGCAGCCGCGAAAGGGATCTTCGATGTCTCACCTGTCCGTCACACCTCGCCGCCTCGCAGCGGCAGTCGTCGTCCTGGCGATCACCGGCGGCGCCGCCGCCTGCGGCCCGGAGGACAGCGGGGCCAAGGCGGCCGACGGCAAGCCGGCCAAGGGCGGCACGCTCTACGTCCTCAACCAGTCCCCGCAGGAGGACTTCGACCCGGCGCGGCTCTACACCTCCGGCGGCGGCAACGTCCCCGGCCTGGTCTTCCGCACGCTGACCACCCGCAACCGCGAGAACGGCGCGGACGGCGCGAAGGTCGTCCCCGACCTGGCCACCGACACCGGCACGCCCAACCAGGACGCCACCGTCTGGACGTACCACCTCAAGGACGGCCTGAAGTACGAGGACGGCAGCGCGATCACCACCGCCGACATCAAGTACGGCATCGAGCGCTCCTTCGCCGCCGAGCTGTCCGGCGGCGCCCCCTACCTGCGCGACTGGCTGGTCGGCGGCAAGGAGTACCAGGGCCCGTACAAGGACAAGGGCGGCCTGGCCTCCATCGAGACCCCGGACGCGAAGACCATCGTCTTCCACCTGAACAAGCCCGAGGGCGACTTCCCGTTCCTGGCCACCCAGACCTCCTTCGCCCCCGTGCCGAAGGCCAAGGACACCGGCACCAAGTACGAGAACCACCCGTTCTCCTCCGGCCCGTACAAGGTCGTCGGCAACGAGAACGACGGCGAGCACCTCGTCCTGGAGCGCAACACCCACTGGGACCCGAAGACCGACGAGGAGCGCAAGGCCTACCCGGACCGCATCGACGTCCGCTCCGGCCTCGACGCCGCCGTGATCAACCAGCGGCTGTCCTCCGGCTCGGGCAAGGACGCCGCCGCCGTCACCACCGACACCAACCTCACCGCCGCCGAACTCGCCAAGATCACCGGCGACAAGGAGCTCGCGGGCCGCGTCGGCACCGGGCACTTCGGCTACACCGACTACGTCTCCTTCAACCCGAAGGTGAAGCCGTTCGACGACCCCAAGGTGCGCCAGGCGATCTCCTACGCGGTCGACCGCAGCACCGTCGTCAACGCCCTCGGCGGCTCCTCGCTCGCCGAGCCGGCCACCACCTTCCTGCCCGCGCAGGAGTCCTTCGGCTACACCCCGTACGACGCGTTCCCGGCCGGCAAGAGCGGTGACGCCGCCAAGGCCAAGGAGCTGCTGAAGGAGGCCGGTTACCCGAACGGCCTGACCGTCACGCTGACCCACGACAGCAGCGGCGGCGACGAGCAGGGCCCGGAGGTCGCCACCGCGCTGCAGGACGCCCTGAAGAAGGCCGGCATCACCGTCAAGCTGGAGGGCCTGGAGTCCAGCGCCTACAGCGAGAAGATCCACGGCCTCAAGACCGAGCCGGGCTTCTTCCTCGCCGGCTGGGGCGCCGACTGGCCGTCCGGCGGCCCCTTCCTGGCCCCGATCTTCGACGGCCGGCAGATCGTCAAGGACGGCTACAACTTCAACAACGCCCAGCTCGACGACCCTGCCGTGAACCAGGAGATCGACGAGATCAACAAGCTCACCGACCTCAAGGCCGCCGCCGTGCGCTGGGGCGCCCTCGACAAGAAGATCGGCGAGCAGGCGCTGACCGTGCCGCTGGTCCACCCGGTCTACAAGCGCCTGTACGGCAAGGACGTCAAGAACGTCGTCATCAGCGACTGGACCGGCGTCCTCGACGTCTCGCAGGTCGCGGTCAAGTGACCACGACCGACGTGCTCGCCGCGCCCGGCAGCTCTGGCGGCGGCTGCGCGCCCAGCGCGCCGCCCTCGCCGGGGTCGCCGTGATCGCCCTGCTCGTCCTGGTGGCCCTCGCCGCCCCGCTGCTCGCCGCCCTGGAGGGGCAGGACCCGGACGCGTACCACGCCTCCGCCGTCGACTCCGCCCTCGGCGGCGTGCCGACCGGCTCCTTCGGCGGCGTCAGCGCCGACCACTGGCTCGGCGTCGAACCCGGCACCGGACGCGACCTGTTCGCCCGGCTCGTGTACGGCGCGCGGATCTCGCTCGGCATCGGCCTCGCCGCCACCGTCGTGCAGGTCGTCCTCGGGGTCGCGGTCGGCCTCGCCGCCGGTCTCGGCAACCGCTTCCTGGACAACCTGCTCAGCCGGACCACCGACGTCATGCTGGCGCTGCCCACCCTGGTCTTCTCCATCGCCCTGCTGGCGATCGTCCCCGCCGGCTTCCCGCGTCCGGTGCTGCTGGTCCTCGTCCTCGGCCTGCTCGGCTGGGGCGGCACCTCCCGCATCGTCCGGGCCCAGACCCTGAGCCTGAAGTCCCTCGACTACGTGGCCGCCGCCCGGCTCGGCGGCGCCGGCCGGTGGCGGATCGCGCGCCGCGAACTGCTGCCGTCGCTGGCCGCGCCCGTGGTGACCTACAGCGCGCTGCTGGTGCCCTCCAACATCGCGTCGGAGGCGGGACTGTCCTTCCTCGGCATCGGCGTCAAGCCGCCCACGCCCTCCTGGGGACAGATGCTCTCCTCCGCGACCACCTGGTACCAGGCCGATCCGACGTACGTGCTGCTGCCCGCCGGCCTGATCTTCGTCACCGTCCTCGCCTTCACCGCCCTCGGCGACGGCGTGCGCACCGCCCTGGACCCGCGCGCCGGCAGCCGCCTGCGGTCCCTGGCCCGCAGGCGCAAGGAGGCGCGGTCATGATCCTCCTCACCCGTTTCGCGCTGCGCCGGCTGCTGGCGGCCCTGCTGGTCCTGCTCGTGCTGAGCATCGCGGTCTACGCCCTCTTCTACGTCCTGCCCGGCGACCCGGCACGGCTGGCCTGCGGGCCGAAGTGCTCCGCCGACCAGGTCGCCCAGGTCCGCACCCAGCTGGGCCTGGACGACCCTGCCTACGCGCAGTACGCCCACTTCCTGCACGGCCTGTTCGCCGGCACCGACATCAGCACCGGTGTCGGCACCGAGCACTGCGGCGCACCGTGCCTGGGCTTCTCGTACCAGAGCGGCGAGCAGGTGACCTCCCTGCTCGCCCAGCGGCTGCCGGCCACCGCCTCGCTCTCGCTGGGCGCGATGGTGCTGTGGCTGGTCATCGGCGTCGGCACCGGGGTGCTCTCGGCGCTGCGACACGGCGGGCTCACCGAACGGCTGCTGACCGGGCTCACCCTCGCCGGCAACGCCGTGCCCGTCTTCATCATCGGCATCCTGCTGATGCTGCTGTTCGTCTCGGTGCTGGGCTGGCTGCCCTTCCCGTCCTACGTCCCGCTGACCGAGGACCCCGAGCAGTGGGCGTGGAACCTGGTGCTGCCCTGGCTCTCCCTGGCCATCCTGGAGAGCGCCAAGTACGCCCGGCTGACCCGCAGTTCCATGCTGGACACGCTCGCCGAGGACCATGTGCGCACCTTCCGCGCCTACGGCGTCCGCGAGCGTTCCGTCATCGGACGGCACGCCCTGCGCGGCGCCCTGCCGCCGGTCATCGCACTGACCGCGCTGGACCTGGGGACGATGTTCGGCGGCGCGGTGCTCACCGAGTCGCTCTTCGGCATCCCCGGGCTCGGCAAGAGCCTGGTGGACTCGGTGAAGACCGAGGACCTGCCGGTCGTGGTCGGACTGGTACTGGTCACCGGCTTCTTCGTGGTCCTCGCCAACGCCCTCGCGGACGTCCTGTACGCGGTGGCCGACCGACGGGTGGTGCTGGCATGACGTCACGGCTGATCGAGGTCGAGGACCTCACGGTCGACTTCCCCACCGGCACGGGCACCGTCCGGGCCGTGGACGGGCTCTCCTTCTCCCTGGAGCAGGGCGGCGCCCTCGGCGTCGTCGGCGAGTCCGGCAGCGGCAAGAGCGCCACCGCCTTCACCCTGCTGGGACTGCACCGCGGCAGCGGTGCGCGGATCGGCGGCTCGGTGCGGGTGGCCGGCGTCGACGTCCTGACCGCGGGAGAGAAGGAACTGCGCGGGCTGCGCGGCGGGCTCGCGGCAATGGTCTTCCAGGACCCGCTGTCCTCGCTCGACCCGTACTTCGCGATCGGCGACCAGATCGCCGAGGTGTACCGGGTCCACCACCCCAAGGCCTCCCGGCGGGCGGCCCGCGCGCGGGCGGTCGAGGTGCTCGACCGGGTCGGCATCGCCGACGCACCGAGGCGGGCCCGCTTCCGGCCGCACGAGTTCAGCGGCGGCATGCGCCAGCGGGCGCTCATCGCCATGGCGCTCGCGTGCGAGCCGCGGCTGCTCGTCGCGGACGAACCGACGACGGCCCTCGACGTCACCGTGCAGGCGCAGATCCTCGACCTGCTCGGCGAACTGCGGCAGGAGACCGGCATGGGGCTGCTGCTGGTCACCCACGACCTGGGCGTGGTGGCCGGGAGCGTCGACGAGGTCCTGGTGATGAAGGACGGCCGTACCGTGGAGCGCGGGCCGGTCGGCACCGTGCTGGGCGCACCGCAGCAGCCGTACACGCGGGACCTGGTGGCCGCGGTCCCGCGGGTGGAGACGGCGAAGCCGCGCGGCGCGGCCGTGGGCGAGGTCCTCCTCGAAGCCATCGGCGTGCGGCGGGAGTTCGGCGGGCGCGGCTCCCGGGTCGCGGCGGTCGACGGCGTCTCGCTGACCGTGCGCGCGGGCGAGACGCTCGGCGTCGTCGGGGAGAGCGGCAGCGGCAAGACCACGCTCGGGCGGATGCTCGTGGGGCTCCTGGAGCCCACGGGCGGCGAGCTGCGGCGCCCGGGTGTGCGTCCCGGCCCGGGCACGCCGGGACTGCAGATGGTGTTCCAGGACCCGGTGTCCTCGCTCAACCCGCGGCGCAGCATCGGCGAGTCCATCGCGGACCCGCTGCGGACGGCCGGCGTGCTCGACGACGCCGCGGTCGTCGCCCGCGTGCGGGAACTGCTGGAACGGGTCGGGCTCGACCCCGACTGGTACCACCGCTATCCGCACGAGTTCAGCGGCGGTCAGCGGCAGCGCGTCGGCATCGCCCGGGCGCTGGCGCCCGAGCCCCGGCTGATCGTCTGCGACGAGCCGGTGTCGGCGCTCGACGTCACGACGCAGGCGCAGGTCATCCGGCTGCTGGGCGAGTTGCAGCGCGAGCTGGGACTCGCACTGGTCTTCATCGCCCACGACCTGGCCGTGGTGCGCCAGGTCAGCGACAACGTCGCGGTCATGCGGGCGGGCCGGGTCGTGGAGTACGGGCCCGCCGGGCGGGTCTACGAGGCGCCGGAGCACGAGTACACCAAGGGGCTGCTGGCGGCGGTCCCGGTGCTCGACCCGCAGGAGTCCGCCGCGCGGCGCGCCGCCCGGCGCCACGCACTGGCGGCCACCGCCTGACGCGCCGGGGTGCGCCCGGCCCGGTCGGACGGGCGCGCCCCGCCCCGCCGTGCCGCGCGGCGGTCAGGCGGGGTCCTCGCGCCCGGGCCACAGCTCCACGTCATGGGCGGCCACGGCCGCACGGACGCGCTCCAGTACCACGTGCGCGGGCAGCGGCGGAAGGCGGCGGCCGTCGCGGAGCCGCAGGGCGACGTGCGCGTCCGCGGCCTCCTTCGGGCCGATGACGGCCTGGTAGGGGACGAGGCGGGCCTCCCGGACGCGCGCCCCGAGGGTGCCGCGGTCCGGTGCGCGCAGGTCCGCGCGCAGGCCCAGGCCGAGGCACCGACCTACCAGCGCCTCGGCCTCGGGCAGCTCCGCCTCCGACACCGGCAGGACGACCACCTGGGTGGGCGCGAGCCACGGGGGGAACGCTCCGCCGTGCTGCTCGACCAGGTGCGCCACGGCCCGCTCCACGCTGCCGACGACGCTGCGGTGCACCATGACCGGACGGTGCTTCGCGCCGTCCGCGCCGATGTAGTGCAGCCCGAACTGCCGGGGCTGGTGGAAGTCGATCTGCACGGTGGACAAGGTGGCCTCGCGGCCCGCGCCGTCGGCGACCTGGACGTCGATCTTGGGGCCGTAGAACGCGGCCTCGCCCTCCGCCGCCTCGTAGGGCAGCCCCGAGCGGTCCAGGACCTCGGTCAGCAGGGCGGTGGAGCGTTCCCACAGCTCGGGCTCGGCGACGTACTTGCCGCCGGGCCCGGGGAGGGAGAGCCGGTGACGGGCAGGGGTGATGCCCAGGGCGCGGTACGCCCGGCCGATCATCCCCAGGGCGGCGGCGGCCTCGTCGGCGACCTGGTCGAGGGTGCAGAAGATGTGCGCGTCGTTGAGCTGGATGGCCCGTACGCGGGTGAGCCCGCCGAGCACGCCGGACAGCTCGGAGCGGTACATGCCGCCCAGCTCGGCCATGCGCAGCGGCAGTTCGCGGTGGCTGCGCGGGCGCGAGCGGTAGATCAGCGCGTGGTGGGGACACAGGCTCGGCCGCAGCACGACCTGCTCGCCGCCGAGGTCCATCGGCGGGAACATGTCGTCGCTGTAGTGCGCCCAGTGCCCGGAGATCTCGTACAGCTCGCGTTTGCCGAGCACGGGTGAGTACACGTGGCGGTAGCCCGCCCGGCGTTCGGCCTCGCGGACGTACTCCTCCAGGGCGTGCCGGACGGCGGCGCCGTCCGGCAGCCAGTAGGGCAGTCCCGCGCCGATCAGCGGGTCGGTGTCGAACAGGCCGAGCTCGCGGCCGAGTCTGCGGTGGTCGTGCACGGCGGTCTCCTCGCGGACGGCGGGCGAATGACCGCAAGCGGAAGCCCCGGGCACTCGCCCGGGGCTTCCTCATGACAGGGGTCAGCGCGCCGGGACACTCTCCGGCGTCGTCGTGATGGCAGCGCGCTTCATACCGGTGACGATAACAGCCACGGCCGGCGCCCGCGCGGGATTCGCACCGCGCCCCGCCCGCCCGGGGACCACCCGGTGAACGTCTACCCGGTCACAACGCACAACGCTGGGGAAAGTTACGTCTCTTCACCCCTTTCGGTGGCACGGCGGACAACCGTCCGTCGTGCCCCCACTTCGCCGGAATACGGTCATCGCGCCCGAACGGACCGGTGCGGAGAGGGGGCAGACGTGCGTATCGCATTACTCGCGGAGGGTGGTTATCCGTACGCCCGGGGTGAGGGGGGCGCCTGGGTCGACCGGCTCGTGCGCGGGCTCCCCGGGCACGAGTTCGCGGTGTACGCGCTCGGCAGGAACGAACGGGCCGGGACGGCGGGGCTGCCGGCGCTGCCGCCGCAGGTGCGGGACGTGCGCGTGCTGCCGCTGTGGGGGCCGGCGCCGGGGCCCGGGGGCGTGCCGGGCAAGGCGCGCCGGCGGCGGGCGCAGGCGCTGGAGCAGTACCGCGACCTCGTCGGCGTGCTGGCGGGCGACGCCGGGGCCAATGGCGTGGCGGACCGTTTCGCCTCCGCGCTCTACGGCCTCGCCGAACTCGCCCGCGAGGACGGTGGCGTCCCGGCGCTGCTGCGCTCCGAGCACGCGGTGCGCGTGCTGGAGGAGGTCTGCCGGGCGCCCGGCGCGCGACCCCTCGTCGGGGAGGCGGGGGTGGGCGATCTCCTGCTCGCGGCCGACCAGTTGGAGCGCGCGCTGCGGCCGCTGGCCGCGCCCTGGTACGACGAGTTCGGCGACGCGCTGGCCACCGCCGACCTCTGCCACGCCGTGACCGGCGGCACCGCCCTGCTGCCCGCTCTCCTGGCCAAACGGTTCTTCGGCACGCCGCTGCTGGTGACCGAGTACGGCGTGCGGCTGCGCGAGACCCTGCTGCTGCACCGCGCCGCGGGACTGTCCGCCCCGGTACGCGCCCTGCTCGCCGCCTTCCACCGCCACCTCGCGGGCGAGGCGTACCGCCGGGCCGCCCTGGTCACCCCCGGCAACGCCCACGCGCGCCGCTGGCAGGAGCACTGCGGCGCCGAGCGGGACCGCGTGCGTACGGTCTACCCCGGCTACCACGGGCCCGTACCCGAGCCCCCGGCCGACGCCGAGGGCGGCGAGCCGGCGCTGGTGTGGGTCGGCCGGGTCGACCCCGGCAAGGACCTGGTCGGGCTGCTGCACGCCTTCGGGGAGGTGCGCAAGGAGGAACCCGGAGCGCGGCTGCGCGTCGTCCGCGCCGGCGAGGGCGACCCCGCGTACCTGGAGCAGTGCCGCTCCCTGGCGGCGCAGCTCTTCCCCGACGAGGCGGCCGACGCCGTCACCGCGGGCGAGAACCCGGTCTCCTTCGAGGAGCTCGGCTCGCCGGGCGCCCCGGCGCTCCCCGACGCCTACGCGGCCGGGGACGTGGTCGTCCTCTCCAGCGTCGTCGAGGGCTTCCCGGTCACCCTGGTCGAGGCCATGTTCTGCGGCCGGGCCACCGTCTCCACGGACGTCGGCGCCGTACGGGAGGTCATCGGCGGGACCGGCCTGGTCGTGCCCCCGCGCAACCCGAAGGCGCTCGCCGAGGCCTGCGTCGCCCTGCTGCGCGACCCCGAGCGCCGGCAGCGGCTGGGCGCCGCCGCACGCGAACGCGCCCTGGAGCTCTTCACCGTCGAGCGGAACCTGGCCGCGTTCCGGGAGATCTACCTCGACCTGGTCGCCCACGCGCCCGGCCGTCAGGCCCCGCTGCGCGACCCGGACGGCACCCCCGTCCCCTTCGGCAGGCCCGCCGAATCCCGTGTCCCCGGCCACTGGACGGCCACACCGGCCTGGGCGCTCGCCGCCCGTGAGCCGGCGTACGCCGGAGCCGAGAGGCGGGAACGCGCATGAGCCACGTGCAGGAGACCGAAGCCGGCGCCCGCAGGGGCGGCCCCCGCAAACGCGGCCCCGCCGACCCCGTCCGCGCCCTGATGCACCGTCACCGGCAGCTGTGCGCCGAGGCGGTGGACCCGCTGGAGATCGTGGCCGGACTGGAGGCGCAGGGCGTCACCGACCGCGTCGCGGCGGGCTTCCGGCACCGCGACGTCTTCTCCCTCGCCGAGGAGCTCTACGCCCGGGTGCCCCGCGCCACCGCCCCGCCTGCCGCGGGCCGGCCGGCGGACCGCCCCGCCCTGCTGCTCACCCTCGCCCCGGGCGCCGTCTGTGCCGCCGCCGGCGCGGCGCTGCGCTGGCTGCCGCCGGTCACGGTGGTCGCGGTGGCCGTGCCGCTGCTCCTGCTCGTGCTCCTCGCCGCCCTGCGCCGCGGACCGCTGAGGGCGCCGTACGGCACGGGTCCGGCCGGTGCGGTGTGGAGCTGCTGGCTGGTGGGGTTCGGGCTGTACGGGCCACGCGCCGTCGACGGCTTCGCCGGGGGCGTGCTGCCCGCCGCGGACGCCGCCGAGCTGACCGCGCTCGCGCTCTCCCTCGCGCCGGCCGCCTGGTGCGCCCACCGCTTCGCGGTGCGCTCCCGCGGGCACCTGCTGCGCAGCCGCAGCCTGGAGGAGTTCGGTGGTGCCGTGCGGCCGTTGCTGGCGGGCACGCTCGCGCTCTTCCTCGCCTTGGTGCTCGCGCTGCTGTGCGCCGCCCGGGCCGTGGCGGGCGCCCCGCTCACCCCCGCCGCGCTCGCCGGGCCCGCGGCGCTCGCCCTGCTGCTGTTCACCGCCCGTCTGCTCGCGGTGCACGGCCACCCCGACCCGGCGGCCATCGGCACCGGGCTCGCCTGCGCCACCGAGGCCGTGGCCCTGGCCGCGGCCCTGCTGAACCGGTTCCCCCTCCCGCCGGCCGCCGTCCCCGCGCTGGCCTGCGCGGCCGCCGCCCTGGCGCTGGCGGCCCACGCCCTGACCACCCTCTCGCGTGCGTCGGCGCACACGGCCGCGGCGGCGCCGCGATGAGCGGCCGGCGGCCGGGGCGGCCCGGCACACCCCGCAGTTCCGTAGAAGAAGCCAAGGAGCCATTCACGATGACCCACCCGCACCCCCGACCACGGCGAGCGCAGCGGAGGCGCTCGCTATGAGAGTCCTCCTCCTGGGCGCCAACGGATTCGTCGGCCGTCACGTGGCCGAACGGCTGCTGGCCGACCCCGCCGTGCAGCTGACCGCCCTCGGCCGCAGCGACGACGCGGACGTGCGCTTCGACCTGTCGTCCGGCAGTCCCGGCGCGCTGGCGCGCTTCATGGACGCCGTCCACCCCGGGGTCGTCGTCAACTGCGCGGGCGCCACCCGCGGCGGGGCGCGCGAACTCACACGGCACAACACGATCGCGGTCGCCTCCGTGTGCGAGGCGATGCGCCGCAGCGCCACCTCCGCCCGGCTGGTCCAGGTGGGCTGTGCCGCGGAGTACGGGCCCTCGCCCACCGGTTCCTCGACGGCCGAGGACGCCGTGCCCCGGCCGGGCGGTCCGTACGGGGTCAGCAAGCTCGCCGCGACGGAACTGGTGCTCGGCTCCGGGCTCGACGCCGTCGTGCTGCGGGTCTTCACCCCGGTCGGGCCGGGGACGCCCACCGCCTCGCCGATCGGGCGGCTCGCGGAGGCGATGCGCCGGGCCATGCAGACCGGCGACGGCGAGCTGAAGCTGACCGGACTCGGCGTGCAGCGGGACTTCGTGGACGTGCGCGACGTGGCCCGCGCCGTGCACGCGGCCTCGCTCTCCGCCGCCCAGGGCCTGGTCAACATCGGCACGGGCCACGCCGTACCGCTGCGCGAGGTGGCCGCGGCCCTGGCCAACGCCGCGGGCTACGCGGGCGCCCTCCACGAGGTCGAGGACCCGCACCTGATGGCGAACGGCACCGGCCACCCCCACTACCCGGACGGCTGCGGCGCCTGGCAGCAGGCCGACATCCGCACCGCCCGCGACCGCCTCGGCTGGCGCCCGCGCATCGCCCTCGAGGAATCCCTCGCCGACGTCTGGATGGAGGCGGCATGCCGCGTGTGACACCGATCGGCCTGCGCAGGCCGATCGACCGTTGCGACGGACTGGGCTTCGGGGTCCCCGCGTACGCGCACCCGCTGGTCGCCCCGGGCGAATGGGCCGAACTGGCCCGCCCCGAGGCGCCGATGCACTGGGTGGTGCTCAACGTGGCGCGGGGCCCCGGCGCCCGGATCGACCCGCTCTACACGCAGGCGTGCGCCCGGCTGCGCGACGCGGCCGTGCCGGTGCTCGGGTACCTGGACACCCGGCACGGGGCGCGTCCCTTCGGCCAACTGGTCGCCGACGCGCACCGCTTCCTCGACTGGTACCGGGTCGACGGCTTCTACCTCGACCGTGCCCCGACCACGAGTTCGGAGCTGTCCGACTGCCGCCGGGTGATCACCACCCTGCGCGCGCTGCTGACGGTGGAGGGCGGCAGCACCGGGCATGTGGTGCTCGGTCACGGCTGCCATCCGTACGAGGGCTACGCCGAAGCCGCCGACCAACTGGTGACCTTCGCCGGGCCGTGGATGCAGTACCGCTGGTCGGAGGCCCCGGAGTGGACGGCCGCGTACCCGCCGGAGCGTTTCTGCCACCTGGTGCACGGCGTCCCGGCCCCGCACCTGGAGAACGCCATGCGGATCGCCCGCTGGCAGGGCGCGGCGACGGTCTACTTCACCGACCGCACCGATCACGCGGCCTGGGACGGCCTGCCGGGCTACTGGGACGAGGCCTCGCGCATGCTCCGCCGCCAGCCGCCGCCCAGCATGTGACCCACATCAGTCTCGCCCCTCGGGACGGCGGTCTCGGAATGAAGAAGGGCGTGGCAGTGTTACGGGAATAACCACCGTAGTGATCGATCGACAAACGGAGTCCCCGTGTCGCTGCCACCCCTGGTCGAGCCGGCCGCCGAGCTCACCGTCGACGAGGTCCGCAGGTACTCCCGCCACCTGATCATCCCCGACGTGGGGATGGACGGGCAGAAGCGGCTGAAGAACGCCAAGGTGCTCTGTGTGGGCGCCGGCGGTCTCGGTTCGCCCGCCCTGATGTACCTGGCCGCCGCCGGGGTGGGCACGCTCGGCATCGTGGAGTTCGACGAGGTCGACGAGTCCAACCTGCAGCGCCAGATCATCCACAGCCAGGCGGACATCGGCCGCTCCAAGGCGGAGTCCGCCCGCGACAGCGTCAAGGGCATCAACCCCTACGTCAACGTGGTCCTTCACGAGGAGCGGCTCGAGGCCGACAACGTGATGGACATCTTCAGCCAGTACGACCTGATCGTCGACGGCACGGACAACTTCGCGACCCGCTACCTGGTCAACGACGCGTGCGTGCTGCTGAACAAGCCGTACGTCTGGGGCTCCATCTACCGCTTCGACGGCCAGGCGTCGGTCTTCTGGTCCGAGCACGGCCCCTGCTACCGCTGCCTGTACCCCGAGCCCCCGCCGCCGGGCATGGTGCCCTCCTGCGCCGAGGGCGGTGTCCTGGGCGTGCTGTGCGCGTCCATCGGCTCCATCCAGGTCACCGAGGCCATCAAGGTCCTCACCGGCACCGGCGAGCCGCTCGTCGGCCGCCTGATGATCTACGACGCCCTGGAGATGCAGTACCGCCAGGTCAAGGTCCGCAAGGACCCGGACTGCGCGGTCTGCGGCGAGAACCCGACCGTCACCGAGCTCATCGACTACGAGGCCTTCTGCGGCGTCGTCTCCGAGGAGGCGCAGGAGGCGGCGATGGGGTCGACGATCACTCCCAAGCAGCTCAAGGAGTGGATCGACGACGGTGAGAACATCGACATCATCGACGTCCGCGAGCCCAACGAGTACGAGATCGTCTCGATCCCGGGTGCGCGTCTGATCCCCAAGAACGAGTTCCTCATGGGCAACGCCCTCCAGGACCTCCCCCAGGACAAGAAGATCGTCCTGCACTGCAAGACCGGCGTCCGCTCCGCCGAGGTCCTCGCCGTCCTGAAGTCCGCGGGCTTCTCCGACGCGGTCCACGTCGGCGGCGGCGTCATCGGCTGGGTCAACACGATCGAGCCCGACAAGCCGGTGTACTGACCGACAGGTGAGGCGAAGGCCCGCGGCGTCCGACCGGTTCGGACGCCGCGGGCCTTCGCTGTCCCCGCGGGCCGGACGTCACGGACCTGCCGGCGCGGCCCCGGCCGGCCCCGGGCCGGTGGACCGCGAACGGACCGGCGCGAGCAGGGACTTCCAGGAGCGGTGCCGCTTGAAGGGCAGCTCGAAGACCCGGGCGAACAGCCACGCCACCAGCAGCGAGACGGGCAACGCCACTACGAGGGTGAACCAGAACGTGGGCAGCCCGGGGGAGACGAACCTGGGGGCGACGCGCCTGATGACGGTCATGACGACGGGCAGGTGCACGAGGTAGAGGCTGTACGAGAAGTCGCCCAGGACACGGACGGGGCGTGCGGTCAGGAGCCTGAGCAGGAAGGCGGGCCTTCCGGTGGCGACCGCGGCGATCAGCATCGTCATGGCGGGCGCGACGGCGAGATCCACCCAGAAGTAGTGGTCCACCGTCCAGACCCGGCCCTTGACGGCGGCGAGCGCCACGACCGGCACGGCGGCCAGGACGGCGAACCAGTGCCACGGCAGGCGCCGGACCCGGGCCGACGCGACGACGATCCACGCGCCCGCCAGACCGGCGACGAACACCGGGGCGAGATGCGGGGTGAGCCAGTTGTCCCCCTCCACCGGGGTCGCGTGCGCGGCCATCAGGCCCCGGGCGACGACCAGGAGCGTCACGCCCGCGACCAGGACCACGGCCCCCAGCCGCCGCCGGACGAACAGCAGGAGCGGGAAGAGGAGGTAGAGCTCCGCCTCCACGCCGATCGACCAGAACGTGCCGTTCGGCGTCGGCGCGGTGAACACGTCCTGGGCGACCAGCCCGTACACCAGGACCGTCGCGCCGGTGGGCAGCCCGAAGTGCGAGGCCGGCACCACGAAGAAGGCGACGAGCAGGCTCAGCGCGAGCGCCGCCCAGTACGGGGGGAGGATGCGCCAGGCCCGGCGCCGCAGGAAACGGGCGGCACCGCCCAGCCGCCAGCCGTCGCGCGCCGGGGAGATGGCCAGGGAGAACCCCGACAGCACCAGGAAGAAGACGACGGCGAGACGGCCGTACATCAGCCCGTCCAGCCACCGGGGGGCCGAACTGTCGGGATACCCCGGGAACGTGTACAGCCAGCAGTGGAACAGGAGTACGTACAGTGCGGCCAGGCCGCGCAGGCCTTCGAGGCCCGGCACTTCCTGCCGGCCGTGCGCCGTGCCGGCGCTGCTGACGGGGCGGCTCGCGTCCAAGGGGATCGTTCGGCCCTTTCCCTCCACGTCGGCGACCTGGTGCCACCCACGGTGACAGGTACGTCGCGTTCGGCCGAGCGGTTCAACGGGCGGCGCACGCCGCCGTCCGGGTCACTGCACGCCGTTGCGGATGACGTCCGGGCGGTTGGTGATGATGCCGTCGGCGCCCAGGGCCGCCATGCGGACGGCGGTGGTGAGGTCGTCGACCGTCCACGCGTTCACGCGCAGCGGCTTGCCGTCGGGGCCCTTCGTGCCGTGGACCGCCTGCACGTAGGCGTAGGTGACGTCCTTCTCGTCCGGGTTGATCTGGTCGGCGAAGGCCGCGTACTCCTTCAGCTGTGAGACCGGCGGGCTGCCCAGGAAGCCGGTCTCGACGGCAGGGCGCAGTGCGTGGGTGCGGCGCAGGGCGTCGGCGCTGAAGCTCTGGATGACCAGGCGGCCGGAGAGGTGGGCCCGGTCGAGCCAGCCGGCCTTCTCGAGGGTGTCGACGGTCTGCTTCTCGATGCCGGGGTAGAGCTCGGGCTGCTTGAGCTCCAGCAGCAGGCCCTGCTGGTCGCGGTCGAGGAGGGTCAGGTACTCCTGGAGGGTGGGGACGCGTTCGCCGCGGAAGCGGGGGGCGAACCAGCTGCCGGCGTCGAGCCGGCGGATCTCGGCGAGCGTGAAGTCGGCGACGCGCCAGGGGGAGCGGTCCGGGAAGACCTGCTCGACGTCGGTGGTGCGGTTCAGCGTCGCGTCGTGGATCACCACCAGGGCCCCGTCCTTGGTGCGCTGGACGTCGTTCTCGATCCACTTGATGTGCTGCTCGTTGGCCTTGCGCACGGCCGCCAGGGTGTTCTCGGGGGCCTCGGTGGACGCGCCCCGGTGGGCGAAGACCGTGGGGGAGGAGGGGTCCGCGGGGGCCGCGTGGGCCGGCATGGTGACGAACGCGGAGGCTCCCAGCAGGGCGACGGCCGTGGCGGTACGGGCGAGGTGCTGGTGCATGCGTACTCCTCACGACGGCGCGGGTCCCCTCCCCGACCGAGGGTCGCAGCCCGTACCCGGACACGGCAGTGCACGGCATGACAAACGGGTGAATATCGTCATCCCGTTCCCCCGCCAGGGTGGCACGGATGACGTCCGGCCGCAGGTCCTGAGGCCCACCCGGGTGGCGGCCGCCCGACAACGGGCCGCGGGGCCGCCCGGGGCGCCGCTGCGGGCACCCCGGGCGGCCCCGCCGTCACGGAGCGTGAGGTTCTGTGTGAGGTTCCGGGCCGGGTCCCGGGATCAGCGGTGGCGGCCCTCCACCATCGCCTCCAGCGTGTCCCGGTGCAGGATCAGCGCGTCCGGGTCGGCCGGCATCTCGCGCTCCCCGAAGTGCACCTGGCGGTGACCGATCCGCAGCATCACGATCGCGTGCCGCAGCGCGGCGTACAGGAGGTGGAAGTCCAGGTGGCCCGGGGTGTGCCCGGTGAGCTCCGCGTAGGTCGCCGCGACGCGGTCGCGGTCGAGGAAGTCCGGCATGCCGGGGAAGCCGGCGGAGACGGTGAGGTCCTGGAAGAAGCGGTGCAGGTACACCAGCCAGGCGAGATCCAGTTCCCGGGGGCCGGCGGAGGCCATCTCCCAGTCGAGGACGGCGACGGGGGCGAAGTCAGCGTCGTAGACGATGTTGCCGATCCTGGCGTCGCCCCAGCTGAGCACGGACGGGCCGGGGTCGGCGGGCCAGTGCTTCTCCAGCCACGCGAAGGCCCGCTCGATGACGGGGGAGGGCGCCAGCCCGTCCACGACCCACTCGTAGTAGGCGCGTTGGGCGTCGACGTGCGCGCGCAGCGTCCCCTCGCCGGGGACGGTGTGGAGTTCGGCGAGGACGCGCACCGTCGAACGCTCCAGCCGCGCCCGGTCCTGTTCGGAGGCGTCGAAGAGCCAGTTGCCGCCGTAGGTGTAGGGCATGACGTCCGGCGGGACGCGCCCCGGGACGCGCTCCATGACGAAGAAGGGCGCGCCGAGCGGCCCCGGGTCGGGCTCCAGCCACAGCAGTTCGGGCACGGGGACGCGGGTGCGCGTGGCGACCGTCCGGATGACGCGGTACTGCGCGGCCATGTCGTACGTCGGGAAGACGGTGTAGGCGTCGGGGTCGCCGGCCAGCCGCAGCACGCAGGGGCGGATGCGCTGGCGCGCGGTGCCCTCCGGATGGGGGACGGCCAGGTCGAACAGGACGGTCTCGCTGGACAGGCCGTTCGCGGAGGGGGCGTGCACCGCGCGGCTGTGGGCGCCGGGGTGCTTCGCGGCCAGCCACTCGTCGAGGCGGCTGCGCAGCAGTCGGGGATCGCGGGTGGTGGTGCGCACCGTTGTCACATGGCCTCCTGACCGGTGAAGCCGCTCGGGGTGTGGCGGCCGAAGCTGCCGTGCTCAAAGATGCCGTAGCCGACCCGGCCGTCCCAGGCGAAACGCGCGGCGTGGTCGGTGACTCCGTACGCGGCCGGCGCCATGACCGCCGGATCCGTCAGGTCGTACGCACGGCGGTCGAGCCATCCGCGGCCCTTCCACTCGCCGTGCTGCCAGTCGCGGGCGGGCGGGTAGCCGGCCCCGACGGCGAGCGGGCTGGAGACCAGCACCTCGGCCTCGATCTTCCCGCCGTCGAGGTGGACGACGGCGGTGACCGGGGTGCGGGTGCCCGCCCGGTAGGTGATGCCGACCTGGGCCCGGCCCAGTTGCCGGTCCGGGCCGTGCTCGGTGATCTGCAGGGCCTCGTCCAGGGAGCGGTAGCCGTCGGCGTCCTCCTGGGCGATCACCATGACGAAGCGGTCGTCGAACCGGATCGGTATCCACAGCCAGTGGAAACCTTGCGGGCGGTGTTCCTCCTCGGCCCGTCCCGGGGCCTCGCCGGGCACCGGGCGCACACCCCAGCTGCGGTCCCGGGTGGCCGTCCAGCGGCCGCGTTCCACGCGGATCTCCTCGCCGTCGCCGGTGCGGACCACGCCGTGGCAGGTGCCGGCCTGGACGAAGCGGCTGGCCTCCAGGAAGAGCCGGCCGCCCCGGTACTGGGCGTGGTGCGGCTCCTCGACGGCAGGGAACGCGGCCTCCCATTCCAGGTCGTACGAGAGGAACTCGTCGTCGCAGGTCAGCCGGAGCCTGCGGAGCGGTTCCAGGACGTCGATGCGCAGCGGCCCGACCTGCTGCCGCATGCGGTCCTCGCCGAGCGCGTCCGAGGCGCGCACCGCGAGCATGCCGGTGCCGCGCGTCAGGGTCGCGTAGGCGTCGGTGACGCCGAGGTTGGGATGGACGCCGAGGCCGGTGACGAGCAGGGCCCGGCCCTCGTGGTCGAAGAAGTGGAAGATCGAACGGTCGTAGGCGTTGCGGTCACCGGTCGCGACGTGGCGCATGGAACGGGCGATCTGATGGACCGGATACTCGTCCAGGGGCACGGGTCGAGGCGCGGGCATGCGCCTGATGATGCGTCAGCGCGGTCGCGGTGGGAAGGGGTCGTGCCGCGGCGTCCTGCCGCGCCGTCAGTCCCCGCCGGCGTCGCCGTCCGGCGTGCGCCTGGCCCGGCTCGGCTGCACCCGCAGCGGCTCCCCGGGCATCTTGGGGTGGTCCGGCGGGTACGGCATGTCACCCAGCCCGCGGTCGTGCTCGTCGCGTTCGGCCAGTTCCAGGACGGAGTCCAGCCGGAAGGCGTGCTCCTCCATGCCGGCGTGGACGTCGCCCAGCTCGGCGTAGCGCGCGGGCATGGTGACCAGGTCGAAGTCCCGCGGGTGCGCCTGCGGCACCTCCTCCCAGCGCAGCGGCGCGGAGACCGGGGCGTGCGGCTTGGGCCGTACGGAGTAGGCGGAGGCGATGGTGCGGTCGCGCGCGGTCTGGTTGTAGTCGACGAAGATCTTCTCGCCGCGCTCCTCCTTCCACCACGCGCTGGTGACCTGCCCGGGCATCCGACGTTCCATCTCCCGGGCGATGGCGATGGCGGCCCGCCGCACCCCGGTGAACGTCCACTCGGGCTCGATGGGCACGAAGACGTGCAGGCCCCGCCCGCCGGAGGTCTTGGGCCAGCCGCGCAGGCCCAGCTCCTCCAGCAGCCCGCGCAGTTCGCCGGCGACGCGCACGGCGTCGGCGAAGTCGGTGCCCGGCTGCGGGTCCAGGTCGATGCGCAGTTCGTCCGGGTGGTCGAGGTCGCCGCGCCGGACCGGCCACGGGTGGAAGGTGAGGCAGCCGAGGTTGGCGCCCCAGACGACCGCGGCCACCTCGGTCGGGCAGATCTCGTCGGCGTGGCGGCCGGAGGGGAAGCGGATGCGGCCGGTGGGGATCCAGTCCGGGGTGTTCTTCGGCGCGCGCTTCTGGAAGAACGACTCGCCCTCGACCCCGTCCGGGTAACGCTCCATCGTCGTCGGCCGGTCGCGCAGCGCCCGCAGGACGCCGTCGCCGACCGTGAGGTAGTAGCGGGCCACGTCCAGCTTGGTGAAGCCCGGTTCCGGGAAGTACACCTTCCCCGGGTTCGAGATCCGGACCGTCCGCTCGCCGACGGTCAGCTCGACCGCCTCTGCCATGCCGTCACCGCCTCTCCCGTCCCCGACACGGTAGGCCCGACGGGCGGGCGGCGCCCGTCGGGCGGAGAATCGCGGCATGGACCTGCCGGTGATGCCGCCCGTGAAGCCGATGCTCGCCAAGTCCGCCACCGAGATCCCGCCCGGCATGCTGTACGAGGGCAAGTGGGACGGGTTCCGCGCCATCGTCTTCCGCGACGGCGCCGAGGTGGAGATCGGCAGCCGCACCGGCAAGTCCCTGACGCGCTACTTCCCGGAGGTCGTCGAGGCGGTCCGTGCGCAACTGCCGCCGCGCACCGTCGTCGACGGGGAGATCGTCATCGCCGGCGAGGGCCGGCTGGACTTCGACGCCCTGCTGGAGCGCATCCACCCCGCCGACTCGCGCGTGCGGCAGCTCGCCGAACGCACCCCCGCCTCGCTCGTCGCCTTCGACCTGCTGGCGCTCGGCGACCGCTCCTTGATGGCGGACCCGCAGACCTGGCGCCGCCAGGCCCTGGTCGACGCGCTCGGCACGGCACGGCCACCGGTCCACGTCGCCCCCGCCACCACCGACATCGAGCTGGCCCGGCGGTGGTTCGAGCAGTACGAGGGCGCGGGACTGGACGGCGTCGTCGCCAAGCCCCCGGACGTCGGCTACCGCCCCGACGAACGCGTCATGATCAAGGTGAAGCACGAGCGCACCGCCGACTGCGTGCTGGCCGGCTTCCGCTGGCACAAGTCCGGTCCCGTCGTCGGCTCCCTCCTGCTCGGCCTGCACGACGCCGCCGGCCGGCTCCAGCACGTCGGGGTCTGCGCCTCCTTCGCGATGCGCCGGCGCGAGGAACTCGTCGCCGAACTGGAGCCGCTGCGCATGGAGTCCGCCGAGGGCCACCCCTGGGCCGACTGGGCCGAGGTGGGGGCACACCCGGCGAAGCCAGGGGGAGAGCCCGGCGGCCGCATGCCCGGGGCCCAGAGCCGCTGGAGCGCGGGGAAGGACCTGTCCTGGATCCCGCTGCGGCCCGAGCGGGTCCTGGAGGTCGCGTACGACCACATGCAGGGCGACCGCTTCCGGCACACCGCCCGGTTCCGCCGCTGGCGGCCCGACCGCGACCCCGCCGGCTGCACCTATGCGCAGCTGGAGGAACCGGTCGGCTACGACCTCGGCGACATCCTGCGGTGAGGCCCCGCAACCCGCACCGGGGCGAGCCGCAGCCGCAGCGGCGGCCGCAGCAACCGCCCCTCCGGGCCGGCGGGCAGGGCGGGCTCCGCGGGGCGTGCACCGGCCTGCGCGTAGGCGGCGAACCAGACCACGACGTCCTCGCCGGTGCGCACGGGCAGCGCCGGGAAGCCGTTGGCCGCGTGCTCGGTGCGGTGCACGGCGCGGGCGCAGTCCGGGGGCGCGAAGCCGGACGGGTCGGCGGGGTGGCAGACGGTCGCGACGACCAGCCCGGTGTCGTCCGGCACGCGGTAACCGGGGCCGCGCAGCAGCAGGACGTCGTCGGAGTCGGTCATGGTCGCGTTGGCCTCCTCGCGGTGCGCCCGCCAGACGGGGCCGTCGTAGAAGGCGTGCAGGGCGCGGGTCCTGGCCGCCATGTCGGGGAAGGCCCGCATCCATACGAACCGGTCCGGGTCGTCCAGGTCGCGGAACCGGCCGCCGACCCGGATCCCGGCGGCCTCCTGACCGGTGACGAACTCGCGCTCGAACAGCTCGACCAGGGTGTCCCGGGCGCCGGGGCGCAGGGTGTACTGCCGCAACTCGACGATGTGCGTGGTGTCCATGACCGGGGACCGTAGGGGCGGCCCACTGACATCCCCTGTCAGTGGGCCCGCGTCACAGCGCCTGCCGCCTGGTGAGCTGGGTGAACGCCAGCCAGCCGGGCAGCACCGGCAACCAGAAGGTCAGCACCCGGAACAGCAGCACCGCGGAGGTGGCCGTCGCCGAGTCCAGGTGGCCGATGGTGGTCAGACCGGCGATCAGCGCGCCCTCGACCGCGCCCAGGCCACCCGGGGTCGGGGCGGCGGAGCCCAGCGCGTTGCCCGCCAGGAAGATCACCGCGACCGCCGCGAAGTTCACCTCGCCGTGGAAGGTGCGGATGCTGGCGTCCAGGCACAGCACGAAGGCGAGGGTCAGCAGCAGCGTGCCGCCGATGCCCGTGGTGAGCTTCATCGGCTGCTGCAGCACGTCCAGCATGCGCGGCACCACCCCGGCGAACAGCGCCCGCACCCGCGTGGACACGAAGCGCCGCAACGGCGGCACCGCGGTGACGACCAGGAAGAGCACCCCGGCCGTCAGCAGACCCGCCATCACCGTCCGCGACGGCGACAGGGAGGGCGTTTTCTCGGTGCCCGTGATGTAGCCGAACACCAGCAGCAGGCTGATGTGCGAACCGAGGCCGACCAGCTGCGAGGCCCCCACGCTCGCCACCGCCAGGCCCGGGCGCACGCCCGACTTCTGCAGGTAGCGCGTGTTGAGCGCCACGCCGCCGATGGCCGCAGGGGCCACCAGCTTCACGAAGGAACCGGCGACCTGCGCCAGCGTGGTGCGGACGAAGGACAGCTTCTCCGGCACGAAGCCGGACAGCGCCATCGCCGCCGCGACGTAGCTGAGCGCGGAGGCCAGCACGGCCACGATGACCCAGATCCAGTTCGCCTCGGCCAGCAGCGTCGCCGGGTCGATGCTGCTGATCTGGGAGAGCAGGAAGTACGCGGCGAAGGCGCCCGCGATGATGCTGATCAGCGTGCGCGGCCGCACCCGCTCCAGCCGTACCGGCTCCACCGGGGCCTGCGGACGGATGAGCAGCACCTGGTGGCGGATCCGGGTGAGCAGGTCCTCCTCGCGGACCCCGTCCAGCGCGTCCTCGATCGCCTTCTTCTCGGCCCGCCGCTCGGCCTTGGTCTCCTTGCCCGCGTCCTTGCCGGCTGCCTCACCCGCGTCACCGGTCTCCTCGTCCGCCCTCCGGGCGCGGGACGCGGCCAGCACCGCCTCGCGTTCACGCTGCGCCCGCTCCCTGGCGAGCTGCTTCAGCGTGGCCCGGGTGGTGCGGCTCAGCGCGATCGGCTGCAGCAGCGGCAGGGAGTCGGCGACGGCGTCCGGGCCCAGCACGGCCACGGCCGAGGCCACCGACCGCTCCGGGCCGACGCGCAGCGCCAGGGTGGTGAGCAGCTGCGCCACGTCCATGCGCAGCACGATGTCGCCCGCCGCGATCTCCCCGCCGCGCAGGTCGGTCAGGAAGACGTCGCCGTGGCGATCCATCTTCAGCGCCTCGCCGACCAGCCTGCGGTGCGCGATCCGCCGCGACTGCAGCGCCCGGACCTGCTCCCAGGCGCCGTGCAGCACCTCGTCGGTGATCTCCTCGTCCGACAGCGCGTCCAGGGAGCGCCCGCCCATGTGCTCGTACACCAGCATCACGGCGTCCGGGCCCAGCTCGGAGGTGGCGATCAGCCGCGGGGCGTTGGCGCCGGCGGCGATGGCCGCGTACGCCAGCAGCGCCTCCTGCTCCAGCGCCTGGCGCAGCGACTGCAGGCTGCGCCGCTGGGTGATCCCGCGCAGCTGGAGCCGGCGCCACATGCGGTAGAAGAAGCCGTGCGCCTGCTGCTCGCGGTCCACGACCGTGACGTCGAGCAGCGGGCCCTGCTCCAGGGTCACCAGGTAGCGGCGGCCCCGGTCGGAGTCGGGCGCGTCGGGGAACTCGTCCTCCGCGCGGACCGCCGTCAGCGGGGCGAAGCCCACCCGGCGCAGGCCCGCGAGCAGGTTCTGGCCGGTCGGGCGGACGTTCGGCGAGCCGACCCCGTAGAGCGTGCCGTACGCCACGGTCCAGCCGATGAGCACGGTCACGATGATCGAGAACGGTGTCGTGTAGCCGCCCACCAGCACCGCGAAGGAGTCCACGACCAGCACGAACCACAGCGCCACCCGCCAGCGCGGGCGCCGGGCCATGCCGACCGCCGTCATGTAGGCGATCACCGGGGCCAGGTAGCCGTGGACCGGGTCGGTGATCCCGCCGCCGGGCGCGTCGCGGGTCAGCGCGTCCCGGATCGCCACCGGCGCCGCGTCCGACACCCACAGGTCGGTGGCGAGCGACACCCCGTGGGCCAGGACCGCGGCCAGCACGCCGTCGGCGATGCGCAGCCCGTCCCGCTTGATCAGCCGCTCCACGGCGAACGCCACGGGCACGATCAGCACCGCCACGGTCGCCAGCAGCCCGGCGATCGTGATCAAGGGCTCGGGCGCGTGCGTCGCGCCCTCGGCGATGTCCTGCTCCACGCCGGAGGTCGTCGCGTGCGCGAAGCCCGCGATCATCAGCACGATCGCGATGCCGAGGAGTCCGAAGAGGAAGCGCATCAGGTCGACGGGCCGGTGCACGCGCGCGGGCAGCAGCGGCTCGTCCCGCGCCACCGGGTCGGTGTGCGGGGTGGTGCCGGTGACGGACTCCTCGGCGCCGGGGCCGTCGGCGGTGCCGGGGGCTTCGGTGTCCGGGGCCTCGGCGGTGCCGGGGGTGCCGTCCTGGGCGTCGTCCCCGGACCGCGCGGGCGTCACCGCCGGCTCTCCGGCCGGGGCCTTCGATGTGGCGCGGGTCTCACCGCGCGGGGCGTCACCGGACGCGGACACGGCCTGCCCGGCGCGCTCGTCCGGGGTCGCCGGGGCGCCGTCCCCGGGGCCCTCGGAGGCAGCCGGGACCGCGCGAGCGGCTCCGTTCCCGCTCACGTCGTGCTCTCCTGCTGTCTCTTTTTGATCTCGTATCACCAGTCACCGCCCGGATGATGGTGGCACGAGCGGCGCGCGCATGGGCGCAGGAGGGGGCAATTCGCCGTCCCGGGCGCCCCCGTACGCGCAGGCGCCGGCCGCGACTGTCGGTGCCGTGGGGCACCATGTGACGGATGAGCAAGGACACCGCACACGCCCCGGACGACGGTCCGGACGACGAGGTCCAGGAGCTGCCCGCGTACGCGGAGCGCGTGCTGGACGTCGCCGAGCGGATCCCGCCCGGACGGGTCATGACCTACGGCGACGTCGCCGAGTGGCTGGAGGAGGGCGGTCCCCGGCAGGTGGGCCACGTCATGGCGCTGTACGGCGGGGCCGTGCCGTGGTGGCGCGTGGTGCGCGCGGACGGCGGGCTGCTGCCGGGCCACGAGCTGCGCGCCCTGGAGCACTACCGCGCCGAGGGCACCCCGCTGCGCCAGGCCCCGCGGGCCGCGAAGGGCCACATACCCCGCCTCGACATGCGCAGGGCCCGCTGGGACGGCACGGACCCCGTGCCCGCACCCGGCGGGGACGACTGACGACCGGACGCTCACACCATCCAGCTTCCGCCATCGGCGACCGGTTGATGCCATCGGCCGTCCGGACGGAGTACGGCGCCCCGCGCCCGGCCGCTCCCGCATCCGTACGGGAAGGACGGGACGCGCGGCGGTCCCGTCGACCGGTGGCGTACCGTCGGCACCCGGCCTCCCCCGGCCACCGGCGGCACAGGCCGCCGCACACGCACCCGCACGCACACGGAACCGGCGAACCACGTGACCTCCTCCTCCACCCGCCAGACGGACGCCGCCGCACGGCGCTCCGGGGGGACGGTCGGGCCGTCCGGCGGCTACCGACTGCTACGGACCGCTCCGGAACCGGTGACGCCCCCTGAACTGGACGCCGCACAGCGCGCGGTGGTTGAGCACGCGGGCGGTCCGCTCCTGGTGCTCGCCGGTCCGGGCACCGGGAAGACCACCACCCTGGTCGAGGCCGTCGCCGAACGCGTGCGACGCGGCACCGACCCGGAACGGATCCTCGTCCTCACCTTCAGCCGCAAGGCCGCGGGCGAACTGCGGGACCGCATGGCCGCCCGGATGGGCGGCGCGGCCGCACCGCAGGCGACCACCTTCCACTCGTTCTGCTACGCCCTGGTCCGCGCCCACCAGGACCCCGAGCTGTTCGCCGACCCGCTGCGGCTGCTGTCCGGCCCCGAACAGGACCTGGCGGTACGCGAGCTCCTGGCGGGCGAGGCCGAACTGGAGCGGCGGGGCCGGACCCGGGTGCGCTGGCCGGACGAGCTGCGCGCGGCGCTGACGACCCGCGGCTTCGCCGACGAGGTGCGGGCCGTGCTGGCCCGCACCCGCGAGCTCGGCCTCGGCCCGCGCGCCCTGGCCGCGTCCGCCGGCCGCACCGGCCGCCCCGACTGGTCGGCGGCGGCCGGCTTCCTCGCCGAGTACCTGGACGTCCTCGACCTCCAGGGCGTCATCGACTACGCCGAACTGGTGCACCGCGCGGTGCTCCTGGCCGGGCGTCCCGAGGTGGCCCGCCAGCTCGCCGGGGCCTACGAGGCCGTCTTCGTCGACGAGTACCAGGACACCGACCCGGCGCAGGTGCGGCTGCTGCAGGCGCTCGCGGGCGGCGGCCGCCACCTGGTGGCCTTCGGCGACCCCGACCAGTCCATCTACGCCTTCCGCGGCGCCGACGTGAACGGCATCCTCGGCTTCCCCGAGGCCTTCCGGCACGCCGACGGCCGCCCCGCCGGCGTCCGCGTCCTCACCACCTCCCGCCGTTCCGGTGCCGCCCTGCTGGCCGCCACCCGGCTCCTGACGCGGCGGATGCCGCTGACCCGGCTCCCGGCCGCCGCCGTCCGCGCCCACCGCGAGCTCGCGCCGGTCCGCGAGGGCGGCTCGGCCGCCGTCCGCACCTACCCCACGCCCGGTGCCGAACTCGACGGCATCGCCGACGTGCTGCGCCGCGCCCACCTCGAGGACGGCGTCCCCTGGTCCGACATGGCCGTCCTGGTGCGCGCGGGTTCCCGCTCGCTGCCCGTGCTGCGGCGGGCCCTGACCTCCGCCGGGGTGCCGGTCGAGATCGACGGGGACGACCTCCCGCTGCGCGACGAGCCCGCCGTCGCCCCCCTCCTGCTCGCCCTGCGGGTCTGCGCGCACGCCGCCCTGCCCGACGCCCCCGAGCCGGGCCTGCGCGTCGAGGACGCGCTCACCTTGCTGGTCTCCCCGCTCGGCGGCATGGACGCCGCCGACCTGCGCCGCCTGGGCCGTGCCCTGCGCGAGGAGGAGCGGGCCGCCGGGGTCGCCGTACCGCGGCCGTCGGACGAGCTGATCGCCGAGGCGCTCGCGGAGCCCGAGCGGCTAGTGGCGCACGACCCGTCGTACGCGCGGGGCGCCCAGCGGCTCGGCGGGCTGCTGCGCAAGGGGCGCGAGCTGCTGGCCGGCGGTGGCACCGCCGAGGAGGCGCTGTGGGAGCTGTGGGACGGCACCCCCTGGCCCGGCCGGCTGGAGCGGGCCGCGGCGCGCGGCGGCGCGGCAGGACGCAACGCCGACCGGGACCTGGACGCGGTGTGCGTGCTCTTCGACACCGCCGCCCGCGCCGAGGAGCGCACCGGCGGCCGTGGCGCGCTGAACTTCCTGGAGGAGCTGTCCGCCCAGGACATCGCCGCCGACGTGCTGACCCGGCGCGCCGTCCGGCCGGACGCCGTACGGCTGATGACCGCGCACCGCTCCAAGGGCCTGGAGTGGCGGCTCGTCGTCGTCGCCGGCGTCCAGGAGGGGCTCTGGCCCGACCTGCGCCGCCGCGGCTCACTGCTGGAGGCCGATCGCATCGGCCGCGACGGCCTCGCGGAGCCGCTCGCCCCGGGCGCCCTGCTCGCCGAGGAGCGCCGGCTGTTCTACGTCGCGGCCACCCGCGCCCGTGAGCGGCTCGTCGTGACCGCCGTGAAGGCCGCCGCCGACGACGGCGACCAGCCCTCCCGCTTCCTCGCCGAACTCGGCGTCGAGCCCGTCGACGTCACCCACCGGGCCCGCCGCCCGCTGTCGGTCGCGGCCCTCGTCGCCGAGCTGCGCGCCACGACCGTCGACCCGGCCGCCTCCCCCGCCCTGCGCGAGGCCGCCGCGCGGCGCCTGGCGCGCCTGGCGGCCCTGGAGGACGCGGGCCAGCCGCTGGTGCCCGCCGCCCACCCCGAACGCTGGTGGGGCCTGTACGAGCAGACCCGCTCCGAGGTCCCGCTGCGGGACCGCGACCAGCCGGTCACCCTCTCCGGCAGCGCGCTGGACCAGCTGGCCAACACCTGTGCCCTGCAGTGGTTCCTCGGCCGCGAGGTGAAGGCCGAGCCGCCCTCCACGGCGGCCCAGGGCTTCGGCAACGTCCTGCACGTCCTCGCCGACGAGGTCGCCTCCGGCAGCACCCCGGCCGACCTGGACGTGCTCATGGAGCGGCTGGACTCGGTGTGGAACGCCCTGGCCTTCGACGCGCCCTGGAAGTCCCAGCAGGAGAAGGAGAACGCCCGGGCCGCCCTGGAGCGCTTCCTGCGCTGGCACGTCATGGAACGCGGCCGCCAGGCCGTCGCCTCCGAGCACGGCTTCGACGTCACCCTGGAGACGGGGGACGTGGCCGTCCGCATCCGCGGCAGCATGGACCGCGTCGAGACCGACGCCGAAGGCAACGCCTACGTCGTCGACTTCAAGACCGGCAAGGCCAAGCCCACCGCCGCCGAGGTCGAGGGCCACCCGCAGCTCGCCGTCTACCAGCTCGCCGTCCGCGAGGGCGCCGTCGACGAGCTCTTCCACGGCACCCGGCCCGCCCCCGGCGGCGCCGAGCTCGTCCAGCTCCGCCTCGGCGCCGCCCGCCGCGACGGCGGCGACACCCAGCCCACCGTCCAGCACCAGGAGGCGCTGAGCGGCGACTGGGCCGACACCCTGCTCGCCGGCGCGGCCGCCCGCGTCCTCGACGAGCGCTTCACCCCCTCCACCGGCCAGCACTGCGAGAACTGCGCCTTCCGGGCCTCCTGCAGCGGCCGCCCCGAGGGCCGGCACGTGGTGGAGTGAGGCGGGGGTTTCAGCAGCCGGGGGCCTCGGCCCGCGGCCCGAGGTCCTGGGCAGCCTTCAGCACGAGCGGATCCGCGCCTGCCTGGCCGGCGAGGAGCTGTGCCGTCGCGAGGTGGCTCGAGTCGAGCGGGCGGAGCAGTGGATCACCGTAGGCGGAGGCCGTGGCACGGACGGCTGCACCGATCTCGAACCGGTAGAGCCGGGTGATCACACCGGGGACGCCGGCGAGTGCCTGCGGGGCCGGATGGCATCCGGCGGGAACGGGCGGCGGCGGCCGGTGTCGGCGGTGCCCGATAACCTCCCCTTCGTGTCCTCCCTCATCACCGGTCCCGAGCAGCTCAAGGAGCTGCTGGCCATCCCGTTCACCCCGGAGCAGCTGGCGTGCATCACCGCGCCGCTCGCCCCGCAGGTGATCGTGGCCGGTGCCGGTTCCGGGAAGACGACGGTCATGGCGGCCCGCGTGGTGTGGCTGGTCGGCACCGGGCAGGTCGCCCCCGAGCAGGTGCTGGGGCTGACGTTCACCAACAAGGCCGCCGGCGAGCTCTCGGAGCGCGTGCGCAAGGCCCTCGTCCGGGCCGGGGTCACCGACCCGGACCCGGCGGACCCCGACCACGCGCCGGGCGAGCCGCAGATCTCCACGTACCACGCCTTCGCCGGACAGCTCCTGAAGGAGCATGGGCTGCGCATCGGGCTGGAGCCGACCGCGCGGCTGCTCGCCGACGCGACGCGCTACCAGCTGGCGGCGCGCGTCCTGCGGGCCGCGCCCGGTCCCTTCCCGGCGCTCACCAAGGGCATCCCGACCCTGGTCAGCGATCTGCTGGCGCTGGAGGGCGAGCTGGCGGAGCACCTGGTGCCGCCCGAGCGGCTGCTCGCCCACGACCGGGAGTGGCTCGCCGCCCTCGACGGCGTCCGGCTCACCAACGCGGATCTGCGCAGGCTCCCCGAGACGGCGCGCGCCCGCATCGACCTGACCGGGCTCGCCGCCGCATACCGCGCCGAGAAGAAGCAGCGCGACCTGCTCGACTTCGGCGACCAGATCGCCCTGTCGGCGACCCTGGCCCGCACCCGCCCCGAGGTCGGCCGCATCCTGCGCGAGCAGTACGCCGTGGTGCTGCTCGACGAGTACCAGGACACCTCCGTCGCCCAGGGCCTGCTGCTCTCCGCCCTGTTCGGCGACGGCACGGGCCATCCGGTGACCGCGGTCGGCGACCCCTGCCAGGCCATCTACGGCTGGCGCGGCGCCTCGGTGGCCAACCTCGACGACTTCCCGCTCCACTTCGCGCACGCCGACGGGACGCCCGCCCGGCGCCAGTCCCTGTCGGAGAACCGGCGCAGCGGCGGCCGGCTGCTCGACCTCGCCAACGACCTCGCCGCCGAGCTGCGCGAGCGTCACGAGGGCGTCGAGGCCCTGCGGCCCGCGCCCGGCGCCGAACGGGACGGTGTCGTGCGCTGCGCGCTGCTGCCCACCCAGGAGGCGGAGATCGCCTGGATCGCCGACTCCATCGCGCACCTGGTGCGCACGGGCACCGCGCCCGGCGAGATCGCGGTGCTGTGCCGGGCCGCCGCTCACTTCGCCGACATCCACGCGGCGCTCGTCGCCCGGGACGTGCCGGTGGAGGTGGTCGGCCTGTCCGGGCTGCTGCACCTGCCGGAGGTCGCCGACCTGGTCGCCGTCTGCGAGGTGCTGCAGGACCCGACGGCCAACGCCGCCCTCGTCCGGCTGCTCACCGGGCCGCGCTGGCGGATCGGGCCGCGCGACCTGGCGCTGCTCGGACGGCGGGCCCGGCTGCTCGTACCGGGCCGCGGCGGCACCGCGGACCGGCTGGCGGCCGCCGTGGAAGGCGTCGACCCGGCCGAGGTGATCTCGCTCGCCGACGCCCTGGAGACCTTCGTCGACGGCGAGCCCGACGACCACCTGCCCTTCTCGGCCGAAGCGCGGGTGCGCTTCGCGCGCCTGGCCACCGAGATACGCGAGCTGCGCCGGTCGCTGGCCGACCCGCTCATGGACGTACTGCACCGGGTGCTCGCCGTCACCGGCCTGGAGGTCGAGCTCTCCGCGTCCCCGCACGCGCTGGCCGCCCGCCGCCGGGAGACCCTGCACGCCTTCCTGGACGTGGCGGCCGGCTTCGCCTCGCTGGACGGCGACGCCACGCTGCTGGCCTTCCTGGGCTTCCTGCGCACCGCCGCCCAGTACGAGAAGGGCCTGGACAGCTCGCTGCCCGGCGGCGAGAACACGGTGAAGGTGCTCACCGCGCACAAGTCCAAGGGGCTGGAGTGGGACGTCGTCGCCGTCCCCGGGCTGGTGCGCAAGGGCTTCCCGAGCGAGCGGGGCCGCGAGCTGTGGCACTTCAACGCCAAGGCGCTGCCGCACGCGCTGCGCGGTGACGCCGCCACCCTCCCCGACGTCGAGGAGTGGTCCCGGGCGGGCCTGGCCGCCTTCAAGGCGGCCATGGCCGAACACAACCGGGTCGAGGAGCTCCGGCTCGGCTACGTCACCTTCACCCGGCCCCGCTCCCTGCTGCTCGGCTCCGGCCACTGGTGGGGACCCAGCCAGAAGCGGCCCTTCGGCCCGTCCGCCTTCCTCGACGCCCTGCGCGCGCACTGCGAGGCCGGCCACGGCGAGGTCGAGCACTGGGCGGAGGAGCCCGCGCCCGAGGCCGTCAACCCGGCCCTGGCCCGTACGGCCGAGACGCCGTGGCCGCTGCCCCTGGACCCGGCCGCCCTGGCCCGCCGTCGCGAGGCCGCGCGCAAGGTGCTGGCCCACCTGCGGGCGCCGGCCGCGTACCCGGTGGCCGTCGCTCCCGACCCCGACTGGCCGCCGCCCCCCGAGGACGAGGAGGAGCCGCCGTACGACGCGTACGACGACCAGTACGGCGAGGAGGACACCGGCGACTGGGAGGACTGGTCCGACGACCGGCCGCCCGCCATCCCCGGGCAGCCCGGCCCGCACGGGCCCGGGCCCGCCTCGGTACCCGTGGCCGCTTCCGGGTTCGACGGCGGTGAGCTGCTGCTCCCCGAGGAGGCCCGCGCCGTCGCGTCCTGGGACCGGGACCTCGACGCGCTCACCGAGGAACTGCTCCGCTCGCGCGCGGCCGTCCACGACGTCCCCCTGCCCACCACGCTCAGAGCCTCCGCGCTGCTGCGGCTGGCCGCCGACCCCGAGGGCTTCGCCCGCGAGCTGGCCCGCCCCATGCCCCGCCCGCCACGGCCCGCGGCCCGGCGCGGCACCCGCTTCCACGCCTGGGTCGAGTCCCGGTTCGAGGAACTGCCGCTGATCGCCCCCGAGGAGCTGCCCGGCATCGAGGGCGACGACGAGATCGCCGACGAGCGCGACCTCGCCGAACTCAAGGAGGCCTTCCTGCGGACCCCGTACGCCGAGCGCACCCCCTACCGCGTCGAGGCGCCGTTCCAGATCGACCTCGCCGGGAGGGTGATCCGCGGCCGGATCGACGCGGTGTACCGGGAGGGTGAGGGCTACGAGATCGTCGACTGGAAGACCGGGCGGGCCGGCACCGCCGACCCGCTGCAGCTCGCCGTCTACCGGCTCGCCTGGGCCGAGCGGCACGGAGTGCCGTTGTCGCAGGTCACGGCCGCATTCCTGCACGTGAGGACGGGGGAGCTGACCCGGCCCGAGGCGCTGCCCGGCCGGGCAGCGTTGGAACGCCTCCTGCTGGGCGGCCCGGAGCCCGGGCCGGGGGACGCGCCCGGTGCCGACGCCGAGGGTCCCGGCGTCGCCCGATAGGCTCAAGGGCATGAGCACCACCCCGGACAGCGCCGTCCGCAGTTACGTCGAAGCACATCGTGACGCCTTCCTCGGCGACCTCGCCGAGTGGTTGCGCATCCCCTCGGTCTCGGCCGATCCGGAGCGCTCCGCCGACGTACGGCGCAGCGCCGAATGGCTGGCGGCGAAGCTGAAGGAGACCGGCTTCCCCGTGGCCGAGGTGTGGGAGACCCCGGGTGCTCCCGCGGTCTTCGCCGAGTGGCCCTCCGACGCGGCGGACGCGCCGACGGTGCTGGTCTACGGCCACCACGACGTGCAGCCCGCCGCCCTCGAGGACGGCTGGGACGGCGAGCCCTTCGAGCCGCGGATCCGCGACGGCCGGATGTACGGACGGGGCGCCGCCGACGACAAGGGACAGGTGTTCTTCCACACGCTCGGCGTCCGCGCCCACCTGGCCGCCACCGGCCGCACCGCCCCCGCGGTGAACCTGAAGCTGCTGGTCGAGGGCGAGGAGGAGTCGGGCTCCCCGCACTTCACCGACCTCGTCCGCGCCCACGCCGGACGGCTGGCCTGCGACACCGTGATCGTCTCGGACACCGGCATGTGGGACGAGGACACCCCCACCGTGTGCACCGGCATGCGCGGCCTGGCCGACTGCCAGATCGACCTGTACGGCCCCGACCAGGACATCCACTCCGGTTCCTTCGGCGGCGCCGTCCCCAACCCGGCGACCGAGGCCGCCCGGCTGGCCGCGGCGCTGCACGACGCGGACGACCGCGTGAGGATCCCCGGCTTCTACGACGGCGTCGTCGAGCTCACCGACCGCGAGCGCGAACTGTTCGCCCGGCTGCCCTTCGACGAGGAGCGCTGGCTGCGCACCGCGAAGTCGCACGCGACGAGCGGCGAGGCCGGCTACTCCACCCTGGAGCGGGTCTGGGCCCGGCCGACCGCCGAGGTGAACGGCATCGGCGGCGGCTACCAGGGCCCCGGCGGCAAGACGATCGTGCCGTCCTCGGCGCAGCTGAAGCTGTCGTTCCGGCTGGTGGCCGGGCAGGACACCGACCGGGTGCAGCGGCTGGTCGCCGACTGGGTCGCCGCGCGCGTCCCGGCCGGGATCCGGCACGAGATCACCTTCTGGGGGGCCACCCGCCCCTGCCTGACCCCGCTGGACCACCCCGCGCTGGGCGCGGTGACCCGGGCCATGGGCCGGGCCTTCGGCAAGGAGGTCCTGTTCACCCGCGAGGGCGGCTCGGGCCCGGCGGCCGACCTGCAGGACGTCCTCGATGTCCCCGTCCTGTTCCTGGGAATTTCCGTGCCGTCCGACGGTTGGCACTCGGTGAACGAGAAGGTGGAACTCGACCTTCTGCTCAAGGGCGTGGAGACGTCCGCGTACCTCTGGAGCGAGTTCACGACTCTGTGAGCATCCGCATCCATCCGCGCGCTACGGGGAGTTGACAGAAATCTTGTCCGATACGTCCGGAACCGGAACCACCTTCGACGCGACGGCCTTCCCGCCGCCCCTCGCCCGCCCGTCGGGCGTGGACCGCGCCGCCGAGCACCGGCTCGACGAGGCGTGGCTGGCGGCGGCCTGGAGCCACCCGAAGACGCAGGTGTTCGTGGTCTCCGGGGGGCAGGTCCTGGTCGAGGACACCCCGGACGGCCGCACCGAGCTGGTCATGATGCCGAGCTTCGAGGCACCGGAGAGCGAGGTGCACCGCTACTTCCTCGGCGTCGACGAGGAGGGGGTGCGCTACTTCGCACTGCAGAAGGACGCGCTGCCCGGACGCCTGGACGAGGCCGCCCGCCCGGCGGGGCTGCGGGAGGTCGGGGCCCTGCTGTCGGACCGCGACGCGGGGCTCATGGTGCACGCGGTCGCCCTGGAGAACTGGCAACGCATGCACCGCTTCTGCTCGCGCTGCGGCGAGCGCACCGTGGTGGCCGCCGCGGGGCACATCCGCCGCTGCCCGGCCTGTGGCGCGGAGCACTACCCACGCACCGACCCGGCGGTGATCATGCTGGTCACCGACGAGGAGGACCGGGCGCTGCTGGGCCGCCAGGCGCACTGGCCGGAGGGACGCTTCTCGACGCTGGCCGGCTTCGTCGAGCCGGGGGAGTCCATCGAGCAGGCCGTGGTGCGCGAGGTCGCCGAGGAGGCCGGCGTGACCGTCGGCGAGGTGGGTTACGTCTCCAGCCAGCCCTGGCCGTTCCCCTCCAGCCTGATGCTGGGCTTCATGGCGCGCGCCACGTCCGCGGAGATCACCGTGGACGGCGAGGAACTGCACGAGGCGCGCTGGTTCTCCCGCGAGGAGTACCGCAAGGCGATGGAGACCGGCGAGGTGCTGCCGCCGTACGGGATCTCCATCGCGGCGCGGCTGATCGAGCGCTGGTACGGGATGCCGCTGCCGGCCCGCCGCTGAGCGCGGGCCCGTGCGGCCCGGCCGTGCCTGCCGCGCGGCCGGGCCGGGACGCTCAGCCGGCGAGGGCCTGCTTGACCTGGGCCAGGCTCGGGTTGCTGAGTGCGACCGGCTCGGCGCCGCTCTTGGGGGACACCAGGAGGGTCGGGACGAGCTGGTTGCCCCCGTTGACGCTCTCGACGAACTTCGCCGACTCCGGGTCCTGCTCGATGTTGACCTCCGTGAAGGTGATTCCCTCCCGGTCCAGCTGACCCTTCAGGCGGCGGCAGTATCCGCACCACGTGGTGCTGTACATCGTCACAGTGCCGGACATCGGTGTTCGCTCCTCAAGGTGGGGGATGACGTCGATCCCGAGAACGCTAACCCCTTGCCTCGGCATTCCTTGCAATCGTTCGCGGTACGACCATCCCACCTCAGCTGTGGATAACTTTCCCGGCCGTCTCCCGGGACCTGGCAGCATGGCGGGGTGACTGCACCAACCCACACCCCGCTCTTCCCGGACTTCCCCGCCGTCCCGGACTCGGCGGACGCCGTGCTCGCCGGGCTCGACCCCGAGCAGCGCGCGGTCGCCACCGCCCTGCACGGCCCGGTGTGCGTGCTGGCGGGAGCCGGCACGGGCAAGACGCGCGCGATCACCCACCGGATCGCGTACGGGGTGCGGGCCGGGATGATGCAGCCCGCCAGTGTGCTCGCGGTCACCTTCACCGCCCGTGCGGCCGGTGAGATGCGCGGGCGGCTGCGGCAGCTCGGCGCGGGCGGCGTGCAGGCGCGCACCTTCCACTCCGCGGCGCTGCGCCAGCTGCAGTACTTCTGGCCGCGGGCCATCGGCGGCGACATGCCGCGGCTGGCCGAGCGCAAGATCCAGCTGGTCGCGGAGGCCGGGGCACGCTCCCGCATCCGGCTGGACCGCAACGAGCTGCGCGACGTCACCGGCGAGATCGAGTGGGCCAAGGTCACCCAGACCGTCCCCGAGGACTATCCGGCGGCCGCCGCCAAGGCGGCCCGCGACATCCCGCGCGACGCCGCCGAGATCGCCCGCATCTACACGACGTACGAGCAGCTCAAGCGCGACCGCGGGGTCATCGACTTCGAGGACGTGCTGCTGCTCACCGTCGGCGTCCTGGAGGACCGGCCGGACGTCGCCGAGGCCGTCCGCTCCCAGTACCAGCACTTCGTCGTCGACGAGTACCAGGACGTCAGCCCGCTGCAGCAGCGGCTGCTGGACCTGTGGCTCGGCGGCCGGGACAACCTCTGCGTCGTCGGCGACGCCTCGCAGACCATCTACTCCTTCACCGGCGCCACCCCGGAGTTCCTGCTCGGGTTCCGCAGCCGGCACCCGGAGGCCACGGTGGTCAAGCTGGTCCGCGACTACCGCTCCACCCCCCAGGTGGTGCACCTGGCCAACGGGCTGCTGTCCCAGGCCCGGGGCCAGGCCGCCCAGCACCGTCTGGAGCTGGTCTCGCAGCGCGAGGCCGGCCCCGAGCCGGTCTACACCGAGTACGCCGACGAGCCCGCCGAGGCCGAGGGCACCGCCCGGCGGATCCGCGAGCTGATCGACGAGGGCGTGCGGCCCAGCGAGATCGCCGTGCTCTACCGGGTGAACGCCCAGTCCGAGGTCTACGAGCAGGCGCTGGCCGACGCCGGCGTGCCGTACCAGCTGCGCGGTGCCGAGCGCTTCTTCGAGCGTCCCGAGGTCCGCGAGGCCGGGATGCTGCTGCGCGGCGCCGCGCGGGCGGGCGGCGGATCCGACCCGGGTCTGGACGACGCGGACCTGCCCGCGCACGTGCGGGCGGTGCTCAGCAGCCGCGGCTGGTCCTCCGAGCCCCCGGCCGGGTCGGGCGCGGTCCGCGACCGCTGGGAGTCGCTGGCGGCCCTGGTGCGGCTCGCCGAGGACTTCGCGCGGGCCCGGCCGGAGGCCACGCTCGCGGACTTCGTCGCCGAGCTCGACGAACGCGCAGGCGCCCAGCACGCCCCGACCGTCGAGGGCGTCACCCTGGCCTCGCTGCACGCCGCCAAGGGCCTGGAGTGGGACGCGGTGTTCCTGGTCGGCCTGACCGAGGGCACGATGCCGATCACCTACGCCAAGACCGACGAGCAGGTCGAGGAGGAGCGCCGGCTGCTCTACGTCGGCGTCACCCGCGCCCGGTTCCACCTCGCCCTGTCGTGGGCCCTGTCCCGCTCGCCGGGGGGCCGCGGCGGCAGGCGGCCCTCGCGGTTCCTGGACGGGCTGCGGCCGGGCTCGGCGGCCCGGGGCAGGGCGGGCGGCCGTTCGGCCGCCACGGGCGGCGTGGAGCGCGGCTCGGGCGGCAGGAAGCGGCGCGGGCCGGTGCAGTGCCGCGTGTGCGGCCGCACCCTGTCCGACGCGGGTGAGATCAAGCTGATGCGCTGTGAGGACTGCCCCTCCGACATGGACGAGGCGCTGTACGAGCGGCTGCGCGAGTGGCGGGTGGAGCAGGCGAAGGCACTGGGCCAGCCGGCCTACTGCGTCTTCACCGACAAGACGCTGCTGGCGATCGCCGAGGTGCGGCCCACCACGGAGGGTGAATTGTCCGTCATCTCCGGGGTCGGGGCCCGCAAACTGGACAAGTTCGGCGCCGACGTCCTCGCCCTGTGCACGGGGCAGGAGCCCGTCGGTGAGGCCGGTGACGAAGCTGTTGCGGAAGAGCCCGGAAAATAGTTTGCGCGCCCCGAGGAAATCCCCATAGCCTGCGTGAGCGCGAACGGCGCGGCTCTGTGAAGGACCTTCCCGGAGCGGTGCGATCCGTGATGTACTGACCCAGCACCACCTGTCAGACCAGCCCAACGAGACGCCGAGAGGAGGCGAGACCAGTGACCAGGTTCATGACGAAAATGACCGATCGTCCGGTCGCCGCCGCCTGCTCCCTTGGTGCCTCGCTCCGTGGCACCGGTCTGTCCAGCCGCCTGTCCGGCGGTCTGCCCACCACCGTTCTCTCCATCCGGGAGCGCGGCGGCGAGCGACCGACGCAGGCGCCGGCGGTGGCAGTAATGGCTGAGGCCCAGGCCTATGCCTTTGCGGCGACCAATGGTGCCGGAACCCAGAAGCAGCAGCACCCGAAGTGGGCCTCCCGCGGGCTCGAACCCTGGAGTGATCCAGCCTGATCGACGATCAGGCCGGCACCTCCAGGGCCGCGGAATCCCAGACCGGGATCCGCGGCCCTTCTGTTTTCCCACCCCCCGACAAACAGATGAGGAACGAAGCGATCGTGCATCTCACCCCGCACGCACCGTCCGTACCCGCCCCCGTACGCCCGCCTGACCCGGAGGTCCCCTTGCTGCCCCTCACCGAGCTCGACGACGAGATCGACCGCCTCGGCGTCCCCGTCCCGTGCCGGACCTACGACCCGGAGGTCTTCTTCGCCGAGTCCCCGGCCGATGTCGAGTACGCCAAGTCGCTCTGCCAGACCTGCCCGGTCCTCGAGGCCTGCCTCGCCGGCGCGAAGGACCGCCGTGAGCCCTGGGGTGTCTGGGGTGGAGAGCTCTTCGTCCAGGGTGTCGTGGTGCCGCGCAAGCGTCCCCGTGGCCGTCCGCGCAAGAACGCGGTTGTGGCATGAAGCGCCCTGCCGTCGGAACGATCGACCGTCCCCTCACGCACGACCCCAAGAAGCAGGCCCCGATGAACCCGTCCGCCACCGAACGCCCCGCCCCGCCCTCCGACGCTCCCGCTGAGCGTCAGAACAGGAACCTCGAAATGCAACTCATGCCAGAAGCCATGGCCCGTGCCCATATGCAAGAGCGCCTCTACGAGGCCGAGCACGAACGGATGGCCCTCCGCGTGCTCAACGCCCGGCGCCTGCAGCGCCGCGCCGAACGCGCCTCGCTGCGCGCCCGCCGGGCGCTGGCGATGGCCGTGATGCAGTAGCGCTCACACATCGGCAACGACACACAACCGCGGGGCCGGTCGATTTCGACCGGCCCCGCGGTATCGTCACGAAGTGGACCAGAAGACTCAATTCGAACGGGTCGGGACTGCTCCCACCACGACGACGTGCGCCCGCTGCGGGGCCGTCGCCGAGGGACTCCCCCTCACCTGGACCTGCTCCGTCGAGAACGGCAGTCGCGTGTACTTCTGCGACGACTGCGCCCGCACCAACATCCGCAGTATCGAGGGCCGGCTGGACTCCTCCTGGTGGTAGGGCCGTCCCGGCGGCCCCCCTGTGCCTAGGCCGAGGCGTCCTCGGCCTCGGGCAGCGGGGCCAGGTCCTCCCCGGAGAAGCCCGGTAGCCACTCGAGCAGCTCGTCCCGCAGCCTGACCGTGGCCGCCAGCTGGCACAGCACCCCGATGGTGCTGAGCGTCACCCGGTGGATGAGCAGGTACGAGGGCGGCAGGTTGAGCTGCTTGCCCAACTGGTGCGCGGGTGAGCGCGGGTCGGCGACCCGCGCCGCCTGCGCGCGCATCCAGCCACGCGCGAAGGTGAACTCGTCCACCGCCGCGGGCTCGATGATCGGCCGCAGGTAGTCCAGCACGGCGTCCGGGTCGAGTGCGATCGTCGGCTTGACGAAGCCCTCCTGGCGGAGCATCGAGTGCACCGACTCCGCGTCGTCGGCCAGCGCCAGGCGCAGCGCCGTCCCTATCGGCACCGGCAGGCCCTCCGGCAGGCGGTCGACGGTGCCGAAGTCGAGCACGCCCAGCCGCCAGCCCTCCGCCGGGCCGTCGTCGACGAGCAGCCGAAAGTTGCCCGGGTGCGGGTCGGCGTGGAGCAGCCCCGTGCGGGCGGGGCCGGCGAACAGGAAGCGCGCCAGCAGTTGACCGGCGCGGTCGCGCATCTCCGGCGTGCCCCGCGAGATCACCTCCGCCAGCGGCACCCCGTCCATCCACTCCGTGACCAGCACCTGGTCCGTGCGGTGCACCACGTCCGGCACCTCCACGTCCGGGTCGTCGGCGAACTCCACCGCGTGGGCGTGCTGGGCCTGCGCCTCCAGCTCGTAGTCCAGCTCCTCCGAGACCCGGTCGCGCAGCTCCGAGATCAGCGGCTTGATGTCCATGCCGGGGATCAGCGGCCCGAACAGCCTCGCCACCCTGCCGAGTTGGTTGAGGTCCGACAGCAGGGCGTCCCCCGCGCCGGGGTACTGGACCTTCACCGCCACCTTGCGGCCGTCGTGCCACACGGCCCGGTGCACCTGCCCGATCGAGGCGGCCGCCGCCGGCTGGTCCTCGAACTCGGTGAAGAAGGTGCGCCAGTCCTCGCCGAGGCGCTCGGCCAGTACGGCGTGCACGGTGCGGGCGGGCATCGGCGGCGCCGCGTCCTGCAGCTTGGTGAGGGCGGCGCGGTAGGGGCCCGCGACCTCCTCGGGCAGGGCGGCCTCGAAGACCGACAGGGCCTGCCCGAACTTCATGGCACCGCCCTTCAGCTCGCCGAGGACCTTGAAGAGCTGTTCGGCCGTCCGCTCCTGCAGCTCGGTGGCGACCTCTTCCGCGGGGCGCCCGCCGAGCCGCTTGCCCAGTCCCAGTGTCGCCCGCCCGGCGAATCCCAGTGGGAGCGCCGCCAACTTGGCGGTACGGGTCACCGCTTTGCGCGGAAGATCAGACATGCGCCCCCTCTTTCCGATCGGTCACGTCGTCATTGTCCCCCGCCCCTCCCGGACCATGGCACCGGCCGTGTCACAAACCTCCGGCGTCGTCCGCCGCACCGGCACCCGCGGCGTGCGCACCGCAGCCGCATCTGCGGTCACCCGGCACCGGCCGCACCTCCGCGGTCAGCCGGGCGAGGCCCATCTCGACGCGCCCCCCGCAGCTCGGCGGCCGGCCGCCGTCGACGAAGGCCAGGGCGTGCGCCGCGGCGAGCCCCGCGACCGTGGTGGCCAGCGCGACGTCGCAGGCGGGGACCCCGCTCCGCCCGGACCTCAGCTGCGCCAGCACCCTGGGCCAGGCCGCGTCGGCATCCGCCATCCGCAGTCCCAGACATCCCGCACACCCCGTGCTCCCCGGCACCACCAGGGGACCCACCACGCCCCGGCCTTCCAGCACCCCCGCGTACAGGTGGGGGATCCCGGCGGCCATCAGCGGTTCGGCCTCCTGGGCGTCAGGGGCGTAGGCGGCCAGGCCGTCGCGCGGCGCGACCACCACCAGTGACAATCCGGGCTCGGGCGCGGCGGACGGCCCCCGGCGGCCCACCGCCGCCGCCCGCGGATCGGGCGCCGCCCTGCGCACCAGACCTCGCGCCGCCGCGTCCCGGCGCTCGCCGATGTGTTCGGCGGGGATGCCGCCCGGCGCGGTGTCCCAGGGCTCGACCCGGCCCCCGTCGCGCACGTCGACCCGGCCGACCCCCGCCGCGGAGAGGACCGCCGCGATGGTCGCGCCGACCCGGCCCGCCCCGGCCACCCGTACGCGGGCCGCCCGCCGCCGGCCCATCCGGTCCGCCGCACCACCGGGGTCGGAGTGCACCACGGACAGCGCCGCCAGGTCGGGGCGGAGCCGGTCCAGCGCGGCCGAGTGGTGCCGTATCGTCTCGGACAGCTCGGCGTGCGCCGTCGCGTCGTCGAGCACACCGCCCTCGGCCAGCAATCCGAGCAGCCGCCGCGCCTGCGGGGGCCGCAGCCCCAGCGATTCGGCATCGCGGGCGAGCGGACCGAGTCCGCGCGTGCCGTCGAGCAGGTCGAGGAAGGCGGCGGCCGCACCGTCCACCGGGTCCAGGACCACCGCGTGCGCCGGGTCGACGCCGAATTGCAGGCTTTCCCGGCTGCGCCAACTGCGGCGCATCGCCGGCTTGAGCATGGGACGCATCGCCACCCCCGTGGGCAGAGTTCCCGATCGAGAGATCGTTCCGATTCCGTGTCGGGCCAGCATGCCCGATATCCCCGCACGGGCCGTGAAAGTTATCCACAGGCGATGCAAATGATCATTCGATATGACTACGGCCCGGTATCTCTCTGCTCTCCTTTCTCACCGAGCACCCCCGCGGGCGGGACTTCCCGGACCCGGTGCGGGTAACGTCGGGGCGTGTCCGCCGACCCCGCCCAGAGCCTTTCCGGCCAGCCCCCGCGCGCCCCTCGGACCAGCGCGGTCGAAGTGCGCCGAAGCGCCCGTCGACGCCGGACGGTGTCGGCGTACCGCGAGGGCGACGTCACCGTGGTCCTCATCCCCGCCCGGATGTCCGTCGCCGAGGAGAAGCGCTGGGTGACGGTCATGCTGGACAAGCTCGCCGCCCAGGAGAGCCGCCGCAGGATCGGCGACGACGGGCTGGCCGCCCGCGCCGCGCAGCTGTCCGCGCAGTACCTCGGCGGCCGCGCCATGCCGCGGACCGTGCGCTGGGTCACCAACCAGAACTCCCGCTGGGGCTCGTGCACACCGGCCGAGGGCAGCATCCGCCTGTCCCACCGCCTCCAGGGCATGCCCGAGTACGTCGTCGACTACGTGCTCCTCCACGAGCTCGCCCACCTCCTGGTGCCCGGCCACGGGCCGGACTTCTGGAAGCTGCTGGAGTCCTACCCGCGCACCGAACGTGCGCGCGGGTACCTCGAGGGCGTCGCCGCCGCGGCCCGGCTGCCCCACCCGCCCACGGCACGCGAGGAATAACGGGGGAATAGCCCCTGTCACGGCCAGCGGTTAGCCTGGCGCAACGCAGCAAGTACGTACGTACGGATGGGGGGACGGTCCTTAGCGATGGCCAGGGAATTCCAGCGCGGCCACAAGGCCAAGATCAGTGACCTGACCGCAGGGACGGATCTGTACATCGGCGTGCAGATCAGCGGTCCCGGTCTCGGCTTCGACATCAGCTGCTTCGGGCTCGACGCCGAGGAACAGCTGTCCGACGACCGCTACTTCATCTTCTTCAACCAGCCCAAGTCGCCCGAGGAGGCGATCCAGCAGCTGGGGGCGCAGGCCGGGGACACCGAGTCCTTCCGTGTGACGCTGGACCGGATCCCCGCGCAGATCCAGAAGCTGAGCTTCACCGCGACGATCGACGGCGCCGGGCAGATGTCGCAGATCGGCCCGGGCTACGTCAGGATCGTCGCCGGGGGCGAGGAGGTCGCCCGCTACGCCTTCACGGGCGCCGAGTTCAGCACCGAGCGCGCGGTCATGCTCGCCGACTTCTACCTCAAGGACGTCTGGCGCTTCGCCGCCGTCGGCCAGGGCTTCGACGGCGGGCTCGACGCCCTGCTGAAGAACTTCGGCGGCGAGGTCGCCGAGGAGCAGCAGGCCGCGCCGCAGCAGCCCGCCGCGGCACCGGGCTTCGCGCCCCCGGCGGGTGCCGCGCCCGGGTTCGCGCCCCCGGCGGCCTCCGCGCCGCCCGCCCCGCCCCAGCC
>NZ_JARAVO010000319.1:0-8868 GCF_033792805.1 Streptomyces sp. PA03-1a | reverse complement strand
CCCCCACCGCCGTGCAGGGCGCGGTGCGTCAGGTGCGCGCGGAGCTGGCGAAGGGCGGATACCGTCCCGCGCACGCCAAGAGCGCCAAGGACGACCTGGCCGGCACCGACCGCGGGCTGACCGTGCTGCCCACCGGCAAGGGCGTGCTCGCCCGCCACGTCACCGTGCGCGGCACCGACCCGGCCACCGGCGCCCCCGTGGTCCAGGAGGTCTACGTCGACGCCGCCACCGGCGTCGCGGTCTTCGAGTACGGCGGCCTGCCCACGTTCGCCCCGACCGGCTCCGCCGGCGGCGCCACGCACCGCAGCGGCACGTCCATGCGCAGCGGCACCGCGATGCGGGGCGGCGCGCCCGCGGCCGCGACCGGGTCGACGGGCGTCACCGGCAGCGGCATCCTGCTCAGCGGCACCACCGTGCCGCTGAACCTCAGCAAGGACGCCGGCACCGGTCAGTACCTGCTGCGCGACACCGCGCACATGGCCGACAGCAAGAGCCACAACGTCATCCAGACCTGGGACGCCTCCAGCGTCTGGTACCAGGACGTGTCGGGCCAGTGGCCGGAGAGCGTCGTGCCGTTCGCGATGCCGACCACGAAGGCGCCGCAGGAGATGACCGACAGCGGCGCGGTGGACGCCCACTGGGCGGCCGGGAAGGTGTACGAGTTCTACCGCGGCACCTTCCGGCGCGACAGCCTCGACGGCAAGGGCATGGCCATCAACTCCCTGGTCGGCGTGACGGACTTCGGCTCGCCGTTCGTCAACGCGTTCTGGGACCACACCAAGATGGTCTACGGCACCGGTGACGACGAGTACCGCTCCCTCGCCTCCGACCTGGACGTCGTCGGCCACGAGATGACCCACGGCGTGGTCGAGCACACCGCCGACCTCGTCTACGCCGGCCAGTCCGGCGCCATGAACGAGGCCATCGCCGACTACTTCGGCAACGTCATCGACGTCACCGTCAACGGCACCTCCATGACCGACCCCGAGGCCGGCCTCATCGGCGGCGACCTCTGCCGGACGCGGGCACCGAAGGACTGCGCCTTCCGCGACCTCAACGACGGCGCCACCACGAAGGGCTTCCTCGGGCTGCCCCTCGGCTCGTCCTACGACAACGGCGGAGTGCACGTCAACTCCACGATCTTCAGCGGCTCGCTGTGGGACATCCGCGAGAGCCTCGGCGGCGAACTCGCCGACCAGATCGTCTACAAGGCCCTCACTTCCTACATCACGCCCCTCGACGGCTTCGACGAGGGCCGCGACGCCGTCATCGCCGCCGCCAGGTCGCTGCACGTCAAGGGCGACCGCCTGGCCAAGGTGAAGAAGGCCTTCGACGCCCATGGCATCGTCCCCGGCTGGGAGCAGGACCTGGGCCTCGACAGCGATGTGCTGATGGGCAGGCTCGGCACCCTGATGCAGTACGTCGGCACCGGCAACAGCCCCAGCGCCCACGGCGACTGGTGGGCCGCCCCCAGGTCCAGCGCGGACGGCACCGAGCCGTACGCCGTGTGGACCGGCCGCACCGACGGCAAGGGCAAGCCCCGCCGGATCTCCCCGGTTGACGGACGCTCCCACCTCAGCCCCGTCACCGACGGCAAGCGCGTGGTGTGGGTGGCGGTCGGCGACGTCCCCGGCGACGACCCCTGGCTGCACACCTACGACATCCTGTCCGCGCCCGTGGGCGGCGGCGCCGTCAAGACGCTGTACAGCACCACCTCGGAGATCAGCGGTCTGAGCGTGGACGGCGACACGGTCGCCTGGTCCCGCCGTGACGAGGCGACCTCGCTGCAGCAGGTCCTGTACCTGAAGGGCGGCGACACCACGCCGCGTCAGGTGCCGCTCGGCCGGGACTACAACCAGGCGGTCGAGCCCGCCGTCAAGGACGGGCGCATCGCATACATCCACGACGGCATGTTCGACGGCACCTACGGGGTCGTCGTGGAGGTCTTCGACACCCGGACCGGGAAGACCGCGGTCCTCGGCGCGGCCTCGCAGCCGGAGTGGATCAGCACGCCGGTGATCACCGCTGCCGGGGTGTACTGGCTGATCGACACCGACTACACCGACGACGACTTCACCACCCTGCGCCGGGCGTCCGTCGACGGTTCCACCGTCACCGACGTCATCGCGGAGAGGGGCCCGCGCCCCGTCCGGGCGTTCGGCCTCACGGCGTCGGACACCGCGGTCACGCTGACCGTGTACGCCTCGTTCTCACAGGTCTTCGACGACTACAACGACTCGCTGGCCAAGCTCTACCAGTTCACCCCGCAGGGCACCCCGCTGGGCCGGGTCTCCTGCAGCAAGGGCCAGCAGTCGAACGCCGCCGCAGGCACCGGCAGCCGCGTCCTGTGGATGGACACCACCACCACGGACACCGACCTGGTGACCCGGGCCCGCCCCGCGGGCACCTGCCGCTGAGCGGCCGCCACACCGCACCACCCCGACGGGGGCCCGGACCGGCGCACGCCGGACCGGGCCCCCGCCGGCCTTTCCGCGAGGCGTACGATCATCACGCGGGGCGCGGACGTACAGGGGTGGCAGGCTGCATGGATGTCTCATCGGGCGGTCCTTGGGCGGGGACGGGGCTGGGCCCCCTGGGCGGCCGGGTCCTGGAGTACCTGGTGAGCCACCCCTCGGCGGACGCCGCCGCGGTGGCCGAGGCGGTCGGCACGTCCGCCGACGAGGCCGAGCGGGCGCTGCGGGGCCTCGAGGACGAACTCCTGGTCATCCGCATCCCCGGCGGTTCCCCGCGCTGGAAGGCCGGCCCGCCGCGCTCCTCGCTGGGTTCCCTGCTCGCCCGCAGGCGGAGCGAACTGGCCCGTACCGAGCTGTTCATGGAGCAGCTCGACGAGCTCTACCGCTCCGTCGCGCACCCCGGCGCGCCGAACCTGGTGGAGGTCCTGGAGCACGGCGACGAGGTCGCGGCCCGTTACGCGTACCTGCTCAAGGGCAGCAGGAGCGAGGTGCTGCACCTGGCCAAGCCGCCCTACGTGACCGGCACCGAGGACGACTCGGGCCACCGGGACCCGGACCGTACCGCCGTCGCCCCGGGCGTACGGCTGCGGTCGGTGTACGAGGCCGACGGCTTCACCGACGACGTGTCCCTGGAGACCGCGCTGCGCGGCACCGCGGTGGGCGGTGAGTTCCGCCTCGGTACCCGGCTCCCCGTCAAGCTGGCGCTCTTCGACCGGACCGCCGCCCTCCTCCCGCTCCAGGGCGACCGGCCCTCGGCGGGATCGCTGGTGGTGCACTCCCCGGCCCTGATCGAGGTGTGCGCCGCGCTCTTCGAGGGCATCTGGGAACGTGCGACACCGGTGTCACTGGAGAGCCGCCAGGACTGGCCCGTCGCGCGCCGCGAGCGGGAGACCGTGGAGACCGACGAACGGACCCGGGAGATCCTCCACCTCATGGCCACGGGGATGAAGGACGACGCCATCGCCAGGGTGCTGGGCGTGAGCCGCCGGACGGTGCAGAAGCACGTCAGCGAGGCGGGCACCGCCCTCGGCGCCCGCACGAGGTTCCAGATCGCGCTCCTCGCCCATGAACGCGGCTGGCTGGACGGCTGAGCCGACCGCCCGCGGCCCCGCCCGGCCGTTTGGCCTGCGCTATACGCGGTGTTTGCCGATATAAAACGTTCAATCACTGTATACGGCACGTACGGGTGCAAATCTGGAGTGTATGCGTACTTCGGAGCTGTCGAATCCGTACGGCGCGACCGGCGCACGACCGACCGCGGGCGAGATCGTGGACCGGCCCTGGCACATGCTGATCGGCGGGGAGGCGACCGACGCGGCCTCGGGCCAGACCCTGGACGTGGTCAATCCCGCGGACGAGACGGTGGTGACCCGGATACCCCTCGGCGGCGTCACGGACGTCGACGACGCGGTGGAGGCGGCCCGTACGGCGGCGCCCGCGTGGGGGGCCACCTCCGTGACGGACCGGGCGCGGGTGCTGGTCGCCCTCGCGGAGGCGATCGAGGAGCACGGCGAGGAACTGGCCTGGATCGACACCATGGACAACGGCAGCCCGGTCGCGGTCATGCGGGGCGACTTCCGCGTCGCCGCCGCCCAGTTGCGCTACTTCGCCGGACTCGCCCTCCAGTTGCGCGGCGAGACCGTCCCCATGGCCGACCACGACGCCCTCGACTACACGCTGCGCGACCCCTTCGGCGTCGTCGGGCGGATCATCCCGTGGAACCATCCCCTGATGTTCGCGGCCGCCCGCATCGCCGCACCGCTCCTCGCCGGCAACACCGTCGTCCTGAAGCCCGCCGAGGCGACCTCGCTGTCCGCGCTGCGGCTGGGCGAACTGGCCGCCGGCCTCGTACCGCCCGGGGTCCTGAACATCGTGCCGGGCCTGGGCTCCGTGGCGGGCGAACGGCTGGTGACCCACCCCGACGTCCCGCGCATCGCGTTCACCGGCTCGTCCACCACGGGACGTCGCGTCCAGGCGCGCGCGGCGAGCGCCGCGGTCAAGACGGTCACCCTCGAACTGGGCGGCAAGAACCCGCTGGTCGTCTTCGCCGACGCCGATGTGCACGCGGCCGTGGACGGCGCGATGGCGGGCATGAACTTCACCTGGCAGGGCCAGAGCTGCGGCTCCACGTCCCGCCTGCTGGTCCACCGCTCCCTGTACGAGCGCGTCGTCAAGGAAGTGGGCAGGCGCATGGACGCCATGCGCCTCGGCGACCCGGCGGACCCCACCACGGACATCGGCCCCCTGGTCTCCGAGGAGCACTACCGCAAGGTGACCTCCTACATCCGGGCGGGACTGTCCGACCCCGCCCTCCGCCTCGTCGCGGGCGGCAGCGCCCCGCACCGGCCCGGCTACTACGTACGGCCCACCCTCTTCGCGGCCCACGCCGGCCCCTCCGGGCCGCTGTTCCGGCAGGAGATCTTCGGACCGGTGCTGGTGGCGGCGCCCTTCGACGCGTACGACCAGGCGATCGCCGAGGCCAACGCACTGCCGTACGGCCTGACCGCCAGCGTCTGGACCACCGACCTGCACACCGCCATGGCCGCGGCCCGCGACCTGCGCGCCGGCTACGTGTGGATCAACGCCAGCTCCGCGCACATCCCCGGGACCGCCTTCGGCGGGGTGAAGAACTCGGGCGTCGGCCGCGAGGAGGGCATCGAGGAGCTGGAGTCCTACACCCAGCCGAAGAACGTCTACGTGCGGTTCTGAGTCCGCTCCGCACCACCGGGCCGGACGGCCCTCCTCGCCCCCCGACCCCCGCTGCGGCCGGCCACGCCCGCTCGGGGGTCGTCGCTGCTCCGAGCCCCGCCGACCGCCCCGCCGACGCGCCACGTCACCCCCGTCACCCGTTCCGCCGGGCGGCGTCAAAGTGGCGTCAAGCCGCTCCGGGGCCGCGTCAGGAACCCGCTAACGAAGCCCGTCGGGGGCACTGCGGGGCGCTTCGCTACGTACACCGGTTTTTTACCGGCGCCGCGGGCCCGACCGGGTACACGGCATCGTCCCCACACGACTTCCGGGGTGTCTCCGCATGCCAGATGTGGCCTTCATCGTCCTCACCGTCGCTGTCTTCGCCGTGCTCGGCCTCGTGGCCAAGGGGGCGGAGCGGCTGTGAGCATCGAAAACGTCGTCGGACTCGTCGTCGCCGTGGCCCTGGTCGGTTACCTGGTGCTGGCACTGATCTACCCGGAGAAGTTCTAGTGAACGACACCCTCGCGGGCTGGCTCCAGATCCTCGCGCTGGTCGGCGCGCTGGCCCTGACCTACCGGCCGCTGGGCGACTACATGGCCCACACCCTCACCTCCGCCAAGCACCTGCGCGTCGAGCGCTTCGCGTACCGGCTCGGCGGGGTCGACGGTGACGCGGACCAGAAGTGGTCCGTATACCTGCGGAGCGTGCTGGCCTTCTCGGCCGTCTCCGTCCTCTTCCTCTACGGCTTCATGCGGCTGCAGAACCACCTGCTGCTGTCCATAGGCATGCCCGCCGTGACGCCCGGCGTGTCCTTCAACACGGCCGCCTCCTTCGTCACCAACACCAACTGGCAGTCCTACTCTGGTGAGTCCACGATGGGCCACCTGGTGCAGATGTCCGGTCTCGCGGTGCAGAACTTCGTGTCGGCCGCCGTCGGCGTCGCCGTCGTCGCGGCCCTCATCCGGGGCTTCACCCGCAAGAAGACCGACCGCATCGGCAACTTCTGGGTGGACCTCACCCGGATCACCGTGCGCGTGCTGCTCCCGCTCGCCTTCGTGTTCGCGATCGTGCTGGTCGCCGGCGGCGTCGTGCAGAACTTCCACGGCGTCGAGTCGATCTCGACCCTGGTCGGCGACCACCAGAGCATGACCGGTGGCCCGGTCGCCTCCCAGGAGGCCATCAAGGAGCTGGGCACCAACGGCGGCGGCTTCTACAACGCCAACTCCGCCCACCCCTTCGAGAGCCCCAACCCCTTCACCAACTGGCTGGAGATCTACCTCCTGCTGGCGATCGCCACCTCCCTGCCGCGCACCTTCGGCCGCATGGTCGGCGACAACCGCCAGGGCTACGCGATCATCGCCGTGATGGGCGTGATCTGGGCCGCATCGGTCGCCATCATCACGGTGAACGAGCTGCACAGCGTGAGCAGCCAGGCCGGCCACTTGGCGGGCGGCATGATGGAGGGCAAGGAGCAGCGGTTCGGTGTGTGGGGGTCGGCGCTGTTCGCGGCGTCGACGACGCTCACCTCCACGGGCGCCGTCAACTCCTTCCACGATTCGTACTCGCCCATCGGCGGCGGGATGACGATCTTCAACATGATGCTCGGTGAGATCGCCCCCGGTGGTACCGGCTCCGGCCTCTACGGCATCCTCATCCTGGCGATCATCGCGGTCTTCGTGGCCGGACTGATGGTCGGCCGCACCCCGGAGTACCTGGGCAAGAAGCTCGGCGGCCGGGAGATGAAGTTCGCCTCCCTCTACATCCTCACCACCCCGGCGATCGTCCTGATCGGTGCCGGCCTCGCCATGGCGATGCCGGGTCAGCGCGCGGGCATGCTCAACTCCGGTGCGCACGGTTTCTCCGAGGTGCTGTACGCCTTCACCTCGGCCGCCAACAACAACGGCTCGGCCTTCGCGGGCCTGACCGTCAACACCGACTGGTACAACACCGCGCTCGGCCTGGCCATGCTGTTCGGCCGCTTCCTGCCGATCGTGTTCGTCCTGGCGCTGGCGGGCTCCCTGGCCCGGCAGCAGCCGGTGCCGGCCACGGCGGGCACGCTGCCCACCCACCGGCCGCAGTTCGTCGGCCTGCTGACGGCCGTGATCCTGATCGTCGTCGGCCTCACCTACTTCCCGGCCCTGGCGCTGGGTCCGCTCGCGGAAGGTCTGTCCTGATGTCCCTGACCACCCTCGAACCCCCCGCGTCGCCGGGGGGCGCCCCGACCGGGCCGCAGCAGCCGCACCGGGTCTCCGGCGGCATGATGGACCCGAAGCAGCTCCTCACCTCGCTGCCGGACGCGGTCAAGAAGCTCGACCCCCGGGTCATGATCAAGAACCCGGTCATGTTCGTGGTCGAGGTCGGCGCGGTCCTGACCACCCTCTCGGCGATCAAGGACCCCAGCGTCTTCGCCTGGGTCATCACCGTGTGGCTCTGGCTGACCGTGCTCTTCGCCAACCTCTCCGAGGCCGTCGCGGAGGGCCGCGGCAAGGCGCAGGCCGAGACCCTGCGGCGGACGAAGACCCACACCGTTGCCCGCCGGCTGATCGACTGGCGGCCGGGGGCCACCTCGCTCCGTGAGGAGGAGGCCCCGGCCTCCGGCCTGAAGCTGGGCGACCACGTCGTCGTCGAGGCCGGGCAGATCATCCCCGGTGACGGCGATGTCGTCGAAGGCGTCGCGTCGGTCGACGAGTCGGCGATCACCGGTGAGTCGGCCCCGGTCATCCGGGAGTCCGGTGGTGACCGCAGCGCGGTCACGGGCGGCACGAAGGTGCTGTCGGACCGGATCGTCGTCCGCATCACCTCCAAGCCCGGCGAGACCTTCATCGACCGGATGATCGCCCTCGTGGAGGGCGCGGCCCGGCAGAAGACGCCCAACGAGATCGCACTGAACATCCTGCTGGCCTCGCTGACCATCGTCTTCCTGCTCGCGGTCGTCACCCTGCAGCCGTTCGCGATCTACGCGGGCGCCGAGCAGAGCATCGTCATCCTCGCGGCGCTCGTCGTCGCGCTCATCCCGACGACGATCGGCGGGCTTCTGTCGGCGATCGGCATCGCCGGCATGGACCGCCTGGTGCAGCGCAACGTGCTCGCCATGTCCGGCCGCGCCGTCGAGGCCGCCGGCGACGTGAACACCCTGCTGCTCGACAAGACCGGCACCATCACGCTCGGCAACCGCCAGGCCGCGGAGTTCCTCCCGGTCGGCGGTGTCGGGGACGCGGAGCTCGCCGACGCGGCGCAGCTGTCCTCACTGGCCGACGAGACGCCCGAAGGCCGTTCCGTCGTCGTCCTGGCGAAGGAGAAGTACGGTCTGCGGGCCCGTCACGAGGGCGAGCTCGGGCACGCCGCGTTCGTGCCCTTCACCGCGCAGACCCGTATGTCCGGCGTCGACGTCGACGGCCGCCAGGTCCGCAAGGGCGCCGCGTCCGCGGTGACCGCGTGGGTCGCCGAGAACGGCGGCCGGGCCGGCGAGGAGGTGCAGTCCCTGGTCGACCGCATATCGCAGTCGGGCGGTACGCCGCTCGTCGTGGCGGTCAAGGAGGACGGCGCGGCCCGCGTGCTGGGTGTCATCCACCTGAAGGACGTGGTCAAGGAGGGCATGCGGGAGCGGTTCGACGAGCTGCGGCGGATGGGCATCCGCACGGTGATGATCACCGGTGACAACCCGCTGACGGCCAAGGCGATCGCGGACGAGGCGGGGGTCGACGAC
>NZ_JARAVO010000318.1:0-8904 GCF_033792805.1 Streptomyces sp. PA03-1a | reverse complement strand
GGCTCAGTGGGCATGGTCGTCGGTGTCCTCGGGCGGGTCGGTGCGGTCGGGGGTCTGCGGGGCCGGGCCGGAGTCCACGGGGTCCTCCCGGTAGCGGTGGAGCAGCCACAGGCTCGCGGCGGCGAGCACCGCGGGCAGCACGCTCATGCCGGCGGTGATGCCGGTCAGGGCCGAGTCCGGCTGGTCTACGTGGTGCGCGGCGTCCGAGGAACGGAACCCGCTCACCGCCAGCACCAGCGCGAAGGCCCCGGCGCCCAGCGCGAACGCCAGCGTCTCGGCGGCCGTCCACAGCCCGGTGAAGGTGGCCGCCCTGCGCCGCCCGGTGCGGACCGCGTCCGCGGCCAGGGTGTCGGCGAGCATCGTCAGCGGGAGCAACTGCAGCCCCGCGTAGGCGATCCCGACGGCGGCGACCGCCGGGTAGCCGAGCGCCGGCCCCGCGTACGGGGTCAGGGCCAGCAGGGCGGCACCGGCCACGAAGAGCAGCGAGGCGCACCACTGCGCGTACGTCACGCCGCGCGCCCGGGCCAGCCGGTTCCACAGCGGCATCACCAGCACCAGCGGGCCGATCATGCAGACGAACAGCGGGGTGACGGCCCCCGCCGAGCCCAGGGTGTACGTGGCGAAGTACTGGACCCCGGCCAGCATGATCCCCACGGCGAGCGCCTGCAGCGTCCACATGCCCACCAGGAACAGGAACGGCCGGTTGTCGCGGGCCGCCGCCAACTGTGCCCGCAGCGAAGCCTCCGACTCGCTGCGGGCGACCGACGGCGCGTGCCGGGTGAAGCGCCAGGCGCCGAGCATCCCCACCAGCAGAAGGACCGCCACGACCGCCCCCATCAGCCGGTAGCCCGCGGGCGTGTCGCCGTATCCGTGGGCGACCGCGGGGGCCAGCGCGCCCGACAACAGGATCGCCACCCCGAGGAACGCCACGCGCCAGCCCAGCACCCGGGCGCGCTCGCCGGGGTCGTCCGTCATCTCGGCGGGCATGGTCACGTACGGCACCTGGAAGACGGCGTAGGCGGTGGCGGCCAGCAGGAAGAGCACCGCCACGTAGCCCGCGGCGGCGGCCCCGCGCAGCGGCGGCGCCGCGAAGACCAGCGCGAACAGTGGCGGCAGCGTGAGCGCCCCGGCCAGCAGGAACGGCCGCCGGGAGCCGCCCTGCAGCCGGCTGCGGTCGGCGGCCGCGCCCACCAGGGGGTTGACCAGCACGTCCCACGCCTTGGGGAGGAAGACGGCCGCGCCCGCCACGGCCGCCGGGACGGCCAGCACATTGGTGAGGTAGTAGAGCAGGATCAGGCCCGGCACCGTGCCGAAGGTGCCGGTGCCCAGCGATCCCAGGCCGTAGCCGATCCGCACCTGCCGGGGCAGCGGCGGGGCGGACGCTCGGCCGGCGTCCTCGGCGGGTGCGGAGGGCAGCGTCTCGGACATGGCTCCCCTGCGGGTCCGGGTCGACTCGGGGCGGCGTACGCGACGGCGTGGCGTACGCGACGGCGCGGCGTGCCGTGGCCGGACGCCGCGCCGTCAGGCGTAGGAGATCACGCCGACCCGGGACTCGGACAGACCCCTGAACAGGTCAGTTCACGAAAAGGGCCGGTCCCGCCACCACCCGGCCCGCGACCTCGCCGAAGCCGATCCGGGTGCCGTCCGGCCCCGGGGCGGTCGCCGAGATGACGAGCTCGTCGCCGTCCTCCAGGAACGTCCGCTTCGTGCCGTCCGTCAGCACCAGCGGCTCCTCGCCGTTCCACGTCAGCTCGATCAGCGCGCCCCGCTGCTCGCGCCGCGGGCCGCTGATGGTCCCCGAGGCGAAGAGGTCGCCCGCCCGCAACGAGGCGCCGTTCACGGTCATGTGGGTGAGCATCTGGGCGTACGTCCAGTACATGGTGGAGAACGGCGGACGGGAGACGACCTCGCCCCGCAGCCGGACCTCCACGGCGATGTCGAGCCCGCGCGGCGGCGTCCCCGCGCCCCGGTCGTCCAGGTACGGCAGCGTCCCCACGTCGTGCGGCGGCGGGGCGACGCGCGCCGCCGACAGCGCGTCGAGGGGGACGACCCACGGGGAGACGGAGGTCGCGAACGACTTCCCGAGGAACGGGCCGAGCGGCACGGTCTCCCAGGCCTGGATGTCGCGGGCGGACCAGTCGTTGAGCAGGCAGACCCCGAAGACGTGCTCCTCGGCCGCCGCCAGCGGCACCGGCTCGCCCTGCACGGTCGGGCCGCCGACGACGAAGCCGAGCTCGGCCTCGAAGTCCAGCCGTTCGCACGGCCCGAAGGACGGGGCGGACAGGGCGGCGCCCCTGCGCTGCCCGTTCGGCCGGACCACCGGCGTCCCCGACACGACGATCGTGCCGCTGCGGCCGTGGTAACCGATCGGCAGGTGCTTCCAGTTGGGGGGCAGCGGCTCCCCGTCCGGGCGGAAGATCCGGCCGACGTTCGTGGCGTGGTGCTCCGAGGCGTAGAAGTCGACGTAGTCCGCGACGTCGAACGCGAGGTGGAGCGTGACGGAGCCGCGCGGCAGCAGGTGCGGCTCGACGGCCGCCCGGTGGGCCTCGTCGGTCAGCCAGGCGGTGACCAGCGACCGCACCGCCGTCCAGGCCGAACGCCCGGCCGCCAGCAACGGGTTGAGCGTCGGCGCCGTCAGCAGCCCGGCCTCGGGCCCGGCCGTTCCCGCTCCGGCGGCCCGTGCGGCGGCGCCCGCGTCGAGCACGTGGTCTCCGATGGCGACGCCGATCCGGCGTTCGTGCGGACGGTCCGCGGTGGTGAACACCCCGTACGGCAGATTGTGGACGCCGAAGGGGGAGTCGTCCGGCACGGCGACCCAGGTGGGGGCGGCCATGGCACCTCCAGATACGTCGGGGCCGCGCTTCCTCGCGCGGTCGGCTCACCCTAACGTCCAGCGTGGCCTTCGCCGCCGTGCGGCCCCGCGTCGGTAGTCTCGCCGGACATCACCCGTTCCGCCCCATTCGCGAACGAGGAGGACGACGATCAGCCCTCCCGTGAACCAGCCCCAGGAAGCCGACCAGCTGCGCGACCTGCTGCGCCGGCCGGCGTACCGCAGGACGCTCGTGTTCTCCGCGGTGATCGGCATCCCGGTGTCCTTCCTGGCCTTCTGGTTCCTCGTCGCCCTCCACGAACTCGAGCGGCTGCTGTGGGAGGTGCTGCCCGGGCACCTCGGCCTGCAGACGCCCCCGTGGTGGTGGCCGCTGCCGCTGCTCACCCTGGCCGGTGCGGTCGTGGGCCTGGTCGTCACCCGTATGCCGGGCCGCGGCGGCCACGTCCCGGCCGGCGGCCTGCACACCGGCGGGATGGCCACCTCCGCCCTGCCCGGCGTGGTCCTCGCCGCCCTGGCGGGCCTGCCGCTGGGCGCGGTGCTCGGGCCCGAGGCCCCGCTCATCGCCTTCGGCGGCGCACTGGCGCTGCTCTTCCGCGACCTGGTCCGCTCGCCGGCGACCCCGCAGACCAACGCGCTGGTCGGCGCGGCCGGTTCCGCGGCGGCGATCGCCACGATCTTCGGCAACCCGGTGGTGGCCGCCGTGCTCCTGATGGAGGTGGCCGGGGTCGGCGGGTCCCAGCTGTTCGCCGTGATGCTGCCGGCCCTGCTCGCCAGCGGCGTGGGCGACATCGTGTTCACCGGCTTCGGCCGCTGGACGGGACTGAAGACCACCCACCTCGACATCGGCCTGCCCCGCCCGCCCACCCTCGACGCGGGCGACGTGGCGTGGGGCGTGCTGCTCGCCCTGGCGGTCGGAGTGGCCGTGCACCTGATCCTCACCGGCGGCAAGGCCGCCGCGGTGTTCGTCTCCCGCCGGCCGCTGCCGCACACCGTGCTCTGCGCACTCGCCGCCGGCGTGTGCGCCGCCGTGTACGCGCTGGCCACGGGCCGCACACCGGAGGAGGTCGCCTCCTCCGGGCAGGCGGCGCTGGCGCAGATGGCCGCCGACCCGCACGCCTGGCCGGCCGGCGCCCTGGTCGCGGTGCTGCTGTGCAAGGGCGTCGGCTACGGGCTGTGCCTGGGCAGCCTGCGCGGCGGCCCGATCTTCCCCTCGCTCTTCCTCGGCGGCGCCGCCGGGCTGCTGGCCGCCCCGCTGCCGGGTTTCGGGGTCGTCCCGGCGATGGCGGCGGGCATGGCGGCCGCGGGTGCCGCCGCGATGCGCCTGCCGGTGAGCAGCGTGGTGCTCGTGGTGCTCCTGCTCGGCAACACCGCATCGGTGCCGGTCGTGGTGCTGGCGGTGGTCGTCGCCTTCGTGGCGGCCGAACTGCTGCCGCAGGGCCCGGACATCCCGCCCCTGCCGCCGCTCGGCGGCGGGCGGCCGCCCGCGTCCGGCGCGGCGTCACGGCCCGCGTCGCCGCGCCCCTGAGGAGCGCCGGGTACGCGAACCCCCGGCGGGCGTCGCCATGGTGCCGGTTCAGGCGGCCTCCGCCCGGACGCGTCCGGTGCGGACGGCGTCCACGAGTGCCCGGTGGTCCCGTTCGTTCTGGTCCGCGTACGCCTCGGCGAACCCGGCGACGGCCCGGTCGAAGACGTCGGACCCCCCCAGGTACGCGGCGATCGCGATCCGGTCCCCGGACCGCGCGTGCGCCCGGGCCAGCGTGGCGCCGCACACCTCCCCGAACAGCGTCATCGTCCTGGGCACCAGGCTCTCGGCCACCACGATGCCCTTCCAGTCGCGCAACTGCCGTACGTAGAAGTCGCGCTGCCGCCCGTCGATGCCGTGGAGGCGTTCCCAGCCGAGGAAGATGTCGCTGGTCGCCTGCATCAGGCGCTGCCCGGCGACCACCCGCTCGCCCTGCGTACGGTGCGGGCCGGCCCCCGCGTACGGGGCCAGGACCGACTCCTCGGCCTCCTTCGCCTGCAGGAACAGCGGATCCTCGTCGTCCTTGCCCAGCAGGAGCAGGATCCAGCAGCGGGTCCCCACACTGCCCACCCCGACGACCTTGCGCGCGCAGTCGGCGAGCCGGTACTGCTCCAGCAGGAAGCGGCGGTCGGGCTGCAGGGAGTGGCCGTAGCGCTCGACCAGCCGGGAGATCTCCTTCTCCAGGGCGGCGCGGGCGTCGCCGTCGAGCAGGTCGCGCAGCGGCATCAGCAGCGGGGGATCGGGGGCGATCAGGCGCCTGCCGTCGATCACCCGGGTCAGCTTGTCGAAGACCTGCAGCGTGTCGTGGGCCCGCGCCCGGGCCCGGGCACGCTCCCAGCGCAGCACGTCCTCGCCGCCCATCATCGGGGCGAACTGCTGCTGCAACCGGTCCGCCTCGAAACGGGTGTACCAGACCTGCAGGTTGCCCATCCCGGCGAAGCCGCGCATCCGCCGCCGGTACGCTCCCACCGCCGCCCGCACCACCCCCGCGCGCTCGGCCGCCGAGAAGCCGTTGGCACGGCCCGCGATGACCAGACTGGCGGCCAGGCGCTTGACGTCCCACTCCCAGGGGCCCGGCAGGGTCTCGTCGAAGTCGTTGATGTCGAACATCAGCCGCCGCTCCGGCGAGGCCAGCAGCCGGAAGTTGAGCAGGTGCGCGTCCCCGCACAACTGGGCCCGCAGGCCCGAGCGGGGCGTGTGCGCGAGGTCCCCGGCCATGACCGCGGCCGCCCCGCGGTAGAAACGGAACGGCGATTCGGCCATGCGGCCGTAGCGGATCGGCACGAGCTCCGGCACACGCCGCGCCGACTGCCCCTCCACGACGTCCACCGGATCGGCCCGGTCCGCCGCGGGCGCGTACTCCGCGTGGGCGGAGCGGGGGGTCCTCTTGCGGGCCGCCTTGCCGCGCGCGGCCCGCTCCCCGGGCGAACTCCACCGGGCGTCCACGGTCATCGCGGTCACCGTCCTCCGGGCCGCACGGACCTCGCCGGGAATGCGTGGGTGCGCCGGCCCCCTCAAACGTAAGCCCGGCACATGGGTCCGGCGAGCCCGACCCGGGGCCGCGGAGTTGTGCCCCTGGGCGGTCCCGGTGACCATGACCCCATGGACGCCGCCGGCCACCTTCCGGGGCCCCCGGCCCCCGGCGGGGGCGGCGATGGTCCTTGACCTCGTCCTGATCGGGCTGGCCGTCACCCTGTTCCCGTTCCCGCTGATGGCGTTCGTGCTGGTGCTGAGCACCCGCGGCGGGGCGTGGAAGGGACTGGCCTTCATCGTTGCCTGGCTGGCCTGCCTGGTCGCGGTCGTCGCGGCGGTGCTGCTGCTGACCCAGGGCAAGCCCCCGGAGCCGAAGTCCTCGCCCTCGACGGCCGCCCTTGCCGGCAAACTCGCCGTCGGCGTCGGCCTGGTGGGCTACGCCGAGCACCGCAGGCGCCGCGCGGCGCGCCCCCACCGGCCGTCCCGGATGACGAGCCGCCTGGAGCGCGTCTCCGCCTGGTCGTCCGCGGGCCTCGCGGTGCTGCTCCAGCCGTGGGGACTGGTCGCGGCGGGCGCCGCGACCGTCGTCGAGGCCGACCTGTCCCACCTCGAGTCCTACCTGGCGCTCATGGCGTACTGCCTGATCGCCAGCTCCACCCTGCTGACGATGGAGGTCTACACCCTCGTCGCCCCGGACTCCGCCCGCGTCCGGCTGCGCGTCCTGCGCACCTGGCTCGACGGCCACCAGGACCAGGCGATCATCGGGCTGTGCCTGGTCATCGGGCTGGTCCTGGTCGCCAAGAGCCTCTACCAGCTCACCGCCTGAGCCTGCCCCCGCTGCGCCGCGCCGAGTTGCCGCCCCCGCCGGTCGCGGGCGTAATGCAGGGGTGGACATGATCCATGTCCGTGCGGTGAGCCCGCCGGACCTCACGGACCGGGCGCTGACCGCGCTCGGTGCCGATCCCTGCGTGCTCAACCTCGTCCTGCTGCGCGGCGGCGCCCGCCACCCGGACGGCGACGCCATCGAGTGCGACGTGCTGACCGGTGCAGCCAACACCGTCCTGCGCGGGCTGCGCGAACTCGGGATCGACCGCCGCGGATCGCTCGTCCTCGACCCCGTCGACGTCGTCCTCTCCGACACCGCCGAGCGGGCCGGAGCGGCCTCCCCCGGCGCACGGCTGCGCACCCCGGTGTGGGACCAGGTCGAGGCCCGCATCCGGGCCGAGGGCCGCTACCCGCCCAGCTTCCACCTGCTGCTGGTCATCGCCGGGATCATCGGCGCGGTCGGCATCATCAGCAACTCGCAGATCCTCATCGTGGCCGCGATGGTCGTCGGACCCGAGTACGGGGCCATCACCAGCGTCGCCCTCGGCATCGACCGCCACGACCGCGCCCGGGTCCGGGAGGGGCTCCGGGCCCTGCTCGTGGGCTTCGCGCTGGCCATCGCCGCCACGCTGCTCTTCGCCCTGCTCGTACGGGCCTTCGACCTGCAGCCGGAGGCCTTCCGGCTGGGGGTGCGGCCGGTCGCCCACCTGATCAACACCCCCAACTTCTTCTCCCTCGTGGTGGCCGTGCTCGCCGGGATCGTCGGCATCGTCTCCCTCACCGAGGCCCGCACCAGCGCCCTGCTCGGCGTCTTCATCTCCGTGACGACCATCCCGGCCGGCGCCGACCTTGGCGTCTCGCTCGCCTTCGCCTCCTGGGACGAGGCGCGGGGCTCCCTGTTCCAGCTGCTGCTCAACGTCGTCGTGCTGATCCTCGTCGGCACCGGGACCCTCAGGTGCCAGCGCGCCATCTGGCGCCGCATCAGCGCCGGGGCGGCGGCCCGGGCCGAGGTGCGATGACCCCCTCCCGGTGGTCCAATGGCACGGGGGATGGCGCGGGGGAAGGGAGCAGTGCCGTGAGCGACGCGATCGACGAGATGGGCCCCATCGACTACGTGGTGATCGAATTCCCCGGCAACCGCATGACCGGGGAGGCCTTCCCGCTCCTGCTCGACCTCGTGGACCGCGGGCTCGTCCGCATCCTCGACCTGACCTTCGTCCGCAAGGACCTGGACGGGAGCGTCGCCGGCCTGGAGATCGCCGACCTCACCGCCGCGGGACTCGGCGAGCTCGAGGTCTTCCAGGGCGCCTCCTCCGGCCTGCTCGGCGCGGACGACCTCGCGGACGCCGCCGCCGTCCTCGAACCGGGCAGCTCCGCCGCCGTCCTGGTCTACGAGAACCTGTGGGCCGCGCCCCTCGCCGTCGCGATCCGCCGGGGCGGGGGCAGGCTCGTGGCCGGCGGCCGGATCCCCGTCCAGGCCGTGCTCGCCTCCCTGGACGCCGCGGAGTCCGGCCCCTGATGACCCCTGGTCAGGCGTTCCCGCCGACCACGGTGAAACTCATCCACGGCTCCGCGTCGGGGATGCCCGGGTTGCTGGTCTTCGTCGCCAGGTAGGTGCTCTGCGTGCCTTCGAGGTTCTTGCAGCCGGGACCGGTGTGCAGGACCACGTCGTTGAGGGTGTTGTTCACGATCGACCTGGCACCCGTGGGCGGCAACTGGTGGCAGCCGTCCACCGACGGATTGTCCAGCTGCACCACCTTGTTGTCCGGCGTGGTGTACACCACCGTGCCCACCGCTTGGGAGTCCAGTCCGGAGCAGCCCGCGGCGCCGAGCAGAAGGAACAGGGCGCCGGCGCGGATGCCGTGCCGCCGGAGATCTGCCATGGTGAGCGTCCTCGTCTGTGCGGAGAGCGGTGCCAAGGCCACGCTGCCCCGAAAGCGGCCACGCTGTCATGCCGGGCACGCCCAGTCGGCCGAATCGTCCTCCCCCTGGTGGTGACGGCGGACCAGGTGCCGGCGTGCGGCCCGCCCGGCGCGGTGGTCGAATGGAGGTCAAGGAGCCACCGGAAGGGACGGCACCATGCCCGGTCTACTGCGTGGAGCGGTACGTACGGCCGTCGTCGCGGGCACGGCCACCGCGGTGTCGCAGCGGGTGGCGCGACGGCAGCAGGGCCGGTGGGCGGAGCAGGGCTACGGACAGGCGGCGGTCCAGGAGCCCACGGTCCCCGCCCCGCCGCCTGTCCGTAGCCCTGCTC
>NZ_JARAVO010000317.1:0-9123 GCF_033792805.1 Streptomyces sp. PA03-1a | reverse complement strand
TGCCCGTTCGGGTCAAAACAGCCGGTGCGGGCACGCCCCCGCACCGGCTGTTTTGACCCGAACGGGCAGCCGCGGGTATTCTGCAGGTTCGTTATGCGTATTGGCTTGCTCGTTCTCACGTGAGAGGCCGCTACGCCGGTCCACCGGGCCGATGACCAGCGTTCACCTCGCGGTATGCGTCGCCGCAGGGTGACAGGGCTGTCGTGATCGTCCGGGTGGCCTTGTCAGTACCCACTCACTGAAGAAGCGAAGGCTACGACCGTGCGTACGTTCAGCCCCAAGCCCGGCGATGTCCAGCGCCAGTGGCACGTCATTGACGCGCAGGACGTCGTCCTGGGCCGTCTGGCGTCCCAGACCGCGTCCCTCCTGAGGGGCAAGCACAAGCCGATTTATGCGCCCCACGTCGACACCGGTGACTTCGTCATCATCATCAACGCCGACAAGGTGCACCTCTCCGGTAACAAGAAGCAGCAGAAGCTGGCCTACCGCCACTCGGGCTTCCCGGGCGGTCTGCGTTCCGTCCGCTACGACGAGCTGCTCGACAAGAACCCCGAGAAGGCCATCGAGAAGGCCGTCAAGGGCATGCTGCCCAAGAACAGCCTGGGCCGCCAGATGCTCTCCAAGCTGAAGGTGTACGCGGGTGCCGAGCACCCGCACGGTGCCCAGCAGCCGGTTCCGTTCGAGATCAGCCAGGTCGCGCAGGGCTAGTCCCGGCCACCACCGATACACAGAAAGCATCTGAGGAGCATCGTGGCCGAGACCACCCCTGAGACCCCTCTCGTCGAGGACGGCGAGATCGTGGAGACCATCGAGATCCCGGAGGAGTACACCTCCGAGTCCCTCGCCTCCCGCTTCGGCGAGCCCCAGCCGGCCGCCGGCACGGGCCGCCGCAAGGAGTCCGTCGCCCGCGTCCGGATCATCCCGGGCTCCGGCAAGTGGACGATCAACGGTCGCACCCTTGAGGAGTACTTCCCCAACAAGGTGCACCAGCAGGAAGTCAACGAGCCGTTCAAGATCCTTGAGCTCGACGGCCGTTACGACGTCATCGCGCGCATCAACGGCGGCGGCATCTCCGGCCAGGCCGGTGCGCTGCGCCTGGGCGTCGCCCGTGCGCTGAACGAGGCGGACGTCGACAACAACCGCGGCCCGCTCAAGAAGGCCGGCTTCCTGACCCGTGACGCTCGCGAGATCGAGCGCAAGAAGGCCGGTCTGAAGAAGGCCCGCAAGGCGCCGCAGTACAGCAAGCGCTAAGCATCACGCGCGCGCTGCACTGCACGTACGCCCCGGAGGCACTTTGTGCGTCTCCGGGGCGTACGCATTCCGGGGGTATAGACGTATAACCGGATGGACGCCCGGCGAGTACGGGGCGGAGCACGGCAACATCTCGGAGGTAACGACGTGGGACGACTCTTCGGTACGGACGGTGTGCGCGGTGTCGCGAACGCGGATCTGACGGCTGAGCTGGCGCTCGGACTGTCGGTCGCGGCGGCGCACGTGCTCGCCGAGGCGGGCACGTTCGAGGGCCACAAGCCGGTGGCCGTGGTGGGACGGGATCCGCGTGCGTCCGGAGAGTTCCTGGAGGCCGCGGTGGTGGCCGGGCTCGCCAGCGCCGGCGTCGACGTGCTGCGGGTGGGCGTGCTGCCGACCCCGGCCGTGGCCTACCTCACCGGCGCGCTCGGCGCGGACCTGGGCGTGATGCTCTCCGCGAGCCACAACCCGATGCCCGACAACGGCGTCAAGTTCTTCGCCCGGGGCGGCCACAAGCTCGCGGACGAGCTCGAGGACCGCATCGAGTCCGTCTACGAGGAGCACCGCACCGGCGCCCCCTGGGACCGCCCCACCGGCGCCGGCGTGGGCCGCGTGCGTGAGTACGACCAGGGCTTCGACCAGTACGTCGCCCACCTGATCGGCGTCCTGCCGAACCGCCTGGACGGCCTGAAGATCGTCCTGGACGAGGCCCACGGCGCCGCGGCCCGCGTCTCGCCCGAGGCCTTCGCCCGGGCCGGCGCCGAGGTGGTCACCCTCGGTGCCCAGCCGGACGGCCTCAACATCAACGACGGCTGCGGTTCCACCCACCTGGACCTGATCAAGGCCGCCGTCATCGAACACGGCGCGGACCTCGGCATCGCCCACGACGGCGACGCCGACCGCTGCCTGGCCGTGGACCACCAGGGCAACGAGGTCGACGGCGACCAGATCCTGGCCGTCCTGGCCGTCGCCATGCGCGAGGCGGACCGGCTGCGGAAGAACACCGTCGTCGGCACGGTCATGTCCAACCTGGGGTTCAAGCTCGCCATGGAGCGCGAGGGCATCGAGCTGATCCAGACCGCCGTCGGCGACCGCTACGTGCTGGAGTCGATGAAGGAGCACGGCTACGCGCTCGGCGGCGAGCAGTCCGGCCACGTGATCATCCTCGACCACGCCACCACCGGCGACGGCACCCTCACCGGCCTCATGCTGGCCGCCCGGGTCGTCTCCACCGGCCGTTCGCTGGCCGAGCTGGCCACCGTCATGGAGCGGCTGCCGCAGGTCCTGGTCAACGTCCGGGACGTCGACAGGAGCCGTGTCGGGTCCTCCAGCGAGCTGTCCGCGGCCGTGGCCGAGGCGGAGGCCGAGCTCGGCAGCACCGGCCGCGTGCTGCTGCGCCCCTCCGGCACCGAGCCGGTGGTCCGCGTCATGGTCGAGGCCGCCGACATCGACCACGCCCGCTCGGTGGCCGGCCGGCTCGCCGACGTCGTGAAGTCCGCGCTCGGCTAGACCGAGGACGCGTCCGACACCGTACGCCGCCGCCTGCGCTGCATCGCCCAGAAGCCCTTCTGGGCGAGCAGCGTCAGGACGCCCGCGATGACGATCCCCGCCAGGTTGACGCCCAGTTGCGCCGAGGAGCCCCACAGCTCGCGGTAGTCGCCGTAGGTCAGGGCAAGGGCGGCGTTGGCGGCCGCCGGGACGGTGGTCACCGAGATCGCCACGCCGACCAGGGCGCCGGACTTGGCGGAGGTCAGCGAGAGGATCCCGGCGATCCCGGCGAGGAACGCCACCACGAAGGAACTGGCGTCCGGCTGCCAGATGAAGGCGGTCGACGGATGCGGCGCCGTGAAGTCGGCCACGCCGAAGACGCCCAGGACGTCCATCAGGTAGGCGAAGCCGCCGGTGAGCACCATCGCCACCGGGAAGCCCACCAGCAGCGCCACCAGCGAGCGCCGGGCCAGCCGCCCGTGGCGCTGGACCAGACCGGTGCACACCCCCGCCAGCGGGCCGAACTCCGGGCCGACCACCATCGCGCCGACGATCAGGATCGCGCTGTCGAGCATCACGCCGCAGGCCGCCAGCATCGTGGCCAGGGCCAGGAACGCCAGATAGGTGACGGTGAGGGTGGACTCCTCGTGGGTCGCGTCGGTCAGCGACTCCCACAGCACGGCGTCCGCGCCCTCCCCGGGCGCGTCCTCCTCGGCCTTCTCGGCGCGGGCCGACAGCGACAGGTCGATGTGCTCCACCGCGATCGAGCCCGTGTCGGCGACGCCCATGCGCCGCAGGGCCCGCAGCAGTTCGTCGCCCGCCTCGCGCGCCACGTCGCACATGACGATGTCCCCGCGCGGGTTGCGGGCCGCTCCGGGCAGCACGGCGAGGTGGGTGGCGCCCACGGTCCCCTCGACGAGGGACACGACCTCGTCGGTGCTCCCCTGCGGGACGATCATCCGGAGATGCAGCATGCGGGGCAGGCTACCCGGCGGCCGGTGGACTACAGCTTGCGCAGGGAGAGTTTCTGCACCTTGTGGTCGGGGCCCTTGCGCAGGATCAGGGTCGCGCGGCCGCGGGTGGGCAGCACGTTCTCCAGCAGGTTGGGCTGGTTGATGGCGCGCCAGGTGTGACGGCCGTACTCCATGGCCTCCACCTCGGAGACCTCGGTGTAGCGGTGGAAGTACGACAGCGGGTTCTGGAAGGCGGTCTCGCGCAGCTGGCGGAAGCGCGCCAGGTACCACTGCTCGATGTCCTCGGTGCGCGCGTCCACGTACACGCTGAAGTCGAAGTAGTCGGCGAGCGCGACCCGGGTGCGGCCGTCCTTGCCCGGCAGGGCGGGCTGCAGGACGTTCAGGCCCTCGACGATGAGGATGTCCGGGCGCCGGACGACCAGCTCCTCGTCGGGCACGATGTCGTAGATCAGGTGCGAGTAGACGGGCGCGCGCACCTCGTCCTTGCCGGCCTTCACGTCGGCCACGAAGCGCGTCAGGGCGCGCCGGTCGTACGACTCGGGGAAGCCCTTGCGGGACATCAGCCCGCGACGCTGGAGCTCGGCCTTGGGGAGCAGGAAGCCGTCGGTGGTGACCAGTTCCACCCGCGGGTGCTCCGGCCAGCGGGCGAGCAGCGCCTTCAGGATGCGCGCGGTGGTCGACTTGCCGACCGCGACGCTGCCGGCGACCCCGATGACGAAGGGCGTGCCGGTCTGCGAGCCGTGGCCCTCCCCGGTGTCGTCGAGGAAGGTGTTGACGGCGCCGCGCAGTCCGTGGGTGGCGCCGACGTAGAGGTTGAGCAGCCGCGACAGCGGCAGGTAGACGTCGATCACCTCGTCCAGGTCGATGACGTCGCCGAGACCGCGCAGGCGCTCGACCTCGTCCGCGGTGAGCGGCAGCGGCGTGCGGTCGCGCAGCGCGCTCCACTCGGCCCGCGTCAGGTCGACGTACGGCGTGGGCTCGGCGCGGCGGCGCGTCGGGTGGGGGGAAATCGTCGGCGGCACGGATTCATTGTTGCGCCGCGGTGAACTGCGCTCACGCCGGGGTCGGCCGGGCCGGCGCCGGCGCCGTCGTCAGCGGTATGTCAGCCCGTTGTCAGTGGCGTCCGGGACAGTGGTGCGCAACGGAGCAACACCGAGCGAACCATGACGGGGAGGACATCGCGGATGAGCTACGCGATCCAGGCGGAGGGCCTGGTCAAACGCTTCAAGGAGACCACGGCCCTGGCCGGCGTGGACCTGGCCGCGCGCAGCGGCACGGTGCTCGGCGTGCTCGGCCCCAACGGGGCGGGGAAGACCACGGCGGTGCGCATCCTGGCCACCCTGCTGCGGCCGGACGCCGGCCGGGCGCTCGTCGGCGGCCACGACGTGGTGCGGGAGGCCGGCGCCGTACGCGCGCTCGTCGGGCTCACCGGGCAGTACGCGGCCGTGGACGAGATGCTCACCGGCCACGAGAACCTGCTGATGATCGCCCGGCTGCTGGGCCTGCCGCGCCGTGAGGCCCGCGCCCGGGCGACGCGGCTGCTGGAGGAGTTCCGGCTCGCCGACGCCGGCGGCCGGGCCGCCAAGACGTACTCCGGCGGCATGCGGCGCCGCCTCGACCTTGCCGCCAGCCTGGTCGGCCGGCCGCGGGTGCTCTTCCTCGACGAGCCCACCACCGGCCTGGACCCGCACAGCCGCAACGAGCTGTGGGACATCGTCCGTGGCCTGGTCGGGGACGGTACGACGGTGCTGCTGACCACGCAGTACCTGGAGGAGGCCGACCAGCTCGCCGACGACATCGCGGTCATCGACCGCGGCCGGGTGATCGCCGAGGGCACCCCCGACGGGCTCAAGGAGCAGGTCGGCGGCCAGGTTCTGCAGGTGCGGCCGATGGCCGCGGCGGAGCTGGAGAAGGTCCACGCGATGGTCTCGGTGGTCGCCGGGCCCGGCGCGAAGATCGAGTCCGGCCTGGTCACCGCTGCGGTGAACGACCCGGAGCTGATGCCCGCCGTCGTACGGCGGCTGGACGAGGCCGGGGTGCGGGTGAGCGAGCTCACGCTGCGCCGCTCCAGCCTCGACGAGGTGTTCCTGTCCCTCACCGGGCACCGCGCGGTGAAGGAGACGACGACGGACGAGGACAAGACGGAGGCCCTGGTATGAGCGCCGTGACCGCGGACCTGATGCCGGTCGCCAAGGTCCGGCTCCGCGACGGGCTGCAGCAGACCTGCACCCTCGCCTGGCGCAACCTGGTGCAGATCAAGCACAACCCGATGGAGCTGATGGACCTCAGCGTCCAGCCCGTCATGTTCGTGCTGCTCTTCACCTACGTCTTCGGCGGCCAGATGGCCGGATCGCCCGACGCCTACCTGCAGTACGCGCTGCCCGGGATCATCGTGCAGAACGCCCTCTTCGCGACCATGAACACCGCGATGGGCCTCAACATCGACCTCACCAAGGGCGTCCTGGACCGGTTGCGCTCGCTGCCGATCGCCCGTTCCGCGCCGCTCATGGGGCGGGTCGTGGCGGACCTCGGCAAGCAACTGTGGTCGCTGCTGCTGATGCTGGGCCTGGGCGTGCTCATGGGCTTCGACGTGGACGGCGGCGTGCCCGGCGTACTGGGCGCGGCGGGCCTGCTGCTGGCCTTCGCGGTCGCCATGTCCTGGATGACGCTGCTGATCGGGATGCTGGTCTCCGAGCCGGAGAAGGTGATGACCTTCGGCTTCGTGCTGGTCATGCCGCTCACCTTCACCTCCAGCGCCTTCGTGCGCGCGGACACCATGCCCGGCTGGCTCAGGGCGTGGGCGGACGTGAACCCGGTCACCCGCCTGGCCGACGCCGTACGGGGATTGATGACCGGCTCCGGTGCGGTCGCCGGACCGGTCATGTGGTCGCTGCTGTGGGCCGCGGGGATCGCGGTGGTCTTCGTCCCGCTGGTGATGCGCGCCTACCGCGCGCGCAGCTGAACGCGCTTCCCGGGATGCCCCGGACCGTCCCGGTCCGGGGCCCACCGGCGTCCGCCGTCGGGTTCGACGTCCGCCGTCCGCCGCCTAGAGTTCTTCCCATGTGCGGAATCGTTGGATACGTGGGCGGCCAGTCCGCCCTCGACGTCGTCATCGCGGGTCTGAAGCGCCTGGAGTACCGGGGGTACGACTCGGCGGGCGTCGCCGTCCTCGCCGACGGCGGGCTCGCCGCGGCCAAGAGGGCCGGGAAGCTCGCCAACCTGGAGAAGCTGCTGGACGAGCGTCCGCTGCCGAGCGGCCCCGCCGGGATCGGGCACACCCGCTGGGCCACCCACGGCGGCCCCACGGACGCCAACGCGCACCCGCACCTGGACAACGCGGGCCGGGTCGCCGTCGTCCACAACGGCATCATCGAGAACTTCGCCGCCCTGCGCGCCGAACTCGCCGAGCGCGGCCACGACCTGCTCTCCGAGACCGACACCGAGGTCGTCTCCCACCTCCTCGCCGAGGCCTACTCCTCCACCGGGGACCTCGCCGAGGCCATGCGCCAGGTCTGCGGCCGCCTCGACGGCGCCTTCACCCTGGTGGCCGTCCACGCCGACGAGCCCGACGTCGTGGTCGGCGCCCGCCGCAACTCCCCGCTCGTCGTGGGCGTCGGCGACGGCGAGAACTTCCTCGCCTCCGACGTCGCGGCCTTCATCGCGTACACCCGCGAGGCCATCGAGCTCGGCCAGGACCAGGTCGTGGAGCTGCGCCGCGGGGGCGTCACCGTCACCGACTTCGAGGGCAAGCCCGCCGACGTCCGGCCGTACCACATCGACTGGGACGCCTCCGCCGCCGAGAAGGGCGGCTACGACTACTTCATGCTCAAGGAGATCGCCGAGCAGCCCAAGGCCGTCGCCGACACGCTGCTGGGCCGGATCGACGCGAGCGGACTGCTGACCCTCGACGAGGTACGGATCCCCGCCTCCGTGCTGCGCGAGGTCGACAAGATCGTCATCGTCGCCTGCGGCACCGCCTTCCACGCCGGAATGATCGCCAAGTACGCGATCGAGCACTGGACCCGCATCCCCTGCGAGGTGGAGCTCGCCAGCGAGTTCCGCTACCGCGACCCGATCCTGGCCCCGCGCAGCCTGGTGGTCGCCATCAGCCAGTCCGGCGAGACCATGGACACCCTCATGGCCCTGCGGCACGCCCGCGAGCAGGGCTCCAAGGTGCTGGCCATCTGCAACACCAACGGCTCCACCATCCCGCGCGAGTCCGACGCGGTGCTCTACACCCACGCCGGCCCCGAGGTCGCCGTCGCCTCCACGAAGGCGTTCCTCACCCAGGTCGTCGCCTGCTACCTCGTCGCCCTCTACCTGGGCCAGGTGCGCGGCACGAAGTGGGGCGACGAGATCCTCGCCGTCATCCGCGAGCTCTCCCAGATCTCCCGTCAGGTCGAGCAGGTCCTGGAGACCATGGAGCCGGTCCGCGAACTGGCCCGCTCCCTCAAGGACAAGAACACCGTCCTCTTCCTCGGCCGCCACGTGGGCTACCCCGTCGCCCTGGAGGGCGCGCTCAAGCTCAAGGAACTCGCCTACATGCACGCCGAGGGCTTCGCCGCCGGCGAGCTCAAGCACGGCCCCATCGCGCTGATCGAGGAGGACCTCCCCGTCGTCGTGGTCGTGCCGTCGCCGCGCGGGCGCTCGGTGCTGCACGACAAGATCGTCTCCAACATCCAGGAGATCCGGGCCCGCGGGGCACGCACCATCGTCATCGCGGAGGAGGGCGACGAGTCCGTCGTCCCCTACGCCGACCACCTGGTGCGGGTGCCGCAGACCCCGACGCTGCTGCAGCCGCTGGTCGCGACGGTGCCGCTGCAGGTCTTCGCGTGCGAACTGGCCACGGCCCGCGGCAACGAGGTCGACCAGCCGCGGAACCTCGCGAAGTCCGTCACGGTCGAGTGAGCACGCCGTGATCATCGGGGTGGGCATCGACGTCGCCGAGATCGACCGCTTCGAGCAGTCCCTGGAGCGCACGCCCGGTCTGGCCGAGCGGCTCTTCCTCCCCGGCGAGCTCCACCTCCCCAGTGGGGCCCGCCGGGGCGGCGCCTCCCTCGCGGCGCGGTTCGCCGCGAAGGAGGCGGTCGCGAAGGCGCTGGGGGCGCCCGGTGGGCTGCACTGGTCGGACGCGGAGGTCGTCACGGAGGATTCGGGGCAGCCGCGGCTCATCGTCCGGGGGACGGTGGCGGCGCGGGCCGAGCAGTTGGGGGTGCGGACGTTCCACGTCTCGCTCAGCCACGACGCGGGGGTCGCGTCCGCGGTGGTCATCGCCGAGGGCTGACCCGGTCCGGCCTACCCCGTGTCGCCGCGTGCGGGGCGTTTGTTCTTGCGGTTTCCCTTGCGGCCGGGTGTCTGTGTGCGGGTTGCCTACGCCTGCGGCGGGCATCCCCCGCCCGCCGCAGGCGTAGGC
>NZ_JARAVO010000316.1:0-9224 GCF_033792805.1 Streptomyces sp. PA03-1a | reverse complement strand
TTTTGCGGTCCTGGCCCCCGTCGCTCGCGCTCTCAGTGAACGCCCCAGCTAGACCTTGGTGCACACAGAGTCCGTCGATCTCACCGGTGACGTAGAGGCGACCGCGCCGCACGTCCCCCCACGCGTCCCCGGAGGCCACGGCCGCGGAGAAGCGCGCCCAGGCCAGCTGGTCGCCGCGGCCTGGGCCCGCTTCTACGCGGCCGTCGCCTCCGGGGACGCCGGGGCGGACGTGCTGCGCGGGCTGCTCGACGGCACCGGGAAGATCGACGGGCTCGAGGTGGACCAAGAGCTGCGCTGGACCTTCCTGGAAGCGCTGGCCGCCGGCGGCGCGGCCGACGAGGCCGCCGTCGCGGCGGAGCTCGCCCGCGACGACACCGCCTCGGGCAAGCGGCACCAGGTGCGCTGCCTGGCGGCGCGGCCCTCCGCGGCCGTCAAGGAGCAGTGCTGGGCGTCGGTCGTGGAGTCCGACGCGCTGTCCAACGCGCTCGTCGAGGCCACCATCGCGGGCTTCGACCAGGCGGGCCAGCGCGAGCTGCTCGCCCCCTACGCGGACCGCTACTTCGACGTGATCGGGAGGGTCTGGAAGGAGCGCTCGATCGAGATCGGCATGGCCGTCGTCCGCGGGCTCTTCCCGCACCACCAGGACCGGCCCGCCACCCTCGACGCCGCCGACGCCTGGCTGGGCGGGCACGCGGACGCGCCGCCGGCGCTGCGCCGGCTGGTCGCCGAGTGCCGTGACGACCTCGCCCGGGCGCTGCGGGCCCAGGAGCGGGACGCGGCGGCGGTCTGAGACCCCCTCCCGGAAGGGAACAGGTGACCGGTCACCCCAATGGCGTACGTGGGGTACCGCCCGGCCCCGGTGGTGCGGCAGCATCGCCAGGGCCGGGGGCAGGTGAGGCAAGGCCGGTCACTCGAATAGGTGAAAAATGCCGCTCGGCAACCGAACGTCTGAACTTTAGTGCGGGGATGTCCGCATTTGTCGACGGTACGGTAACAGCCGTTAGGCTCCCTGAGGGATGCGGGAATCCACCCGGCATGAACCACAACATCCCCCTCAGCCCCCGCCCCCTCGACCACCTCTCCCGTACCCGGCCGACGGTGCTGTCGGCCCGGCAGTTGCGGGAGCACGGCGTCACCCCCGAGACGCTGGCCGAGCGCTGCCGCCCCGGCGGCCCCTGGCAGGAGGTGCTGCCCCGGGTGTACGTCCTGCACCGCGGGCGGCCCACCGGCGACGAGCGGGTCCGGGCGGCGCTGCTCTACGCGGGCCGCGAGGCGATGGTCACGGGCCTCGCGGCGCTCGCCCTGCACCGCTTCTCCTCGGTGCCGCCGCTGGTCGGCCTGGACCGGATCGACCTGCTGGTGACCCGGCAGCGCAGGCTGCGCGCCGTGGGCGACGTGGGGCTGGTGCGCACCACCGCGCTGCCCCGGCCGCGGGAGGTGCAGGGCATGCCGTGCGCGCCGCTGCCCCGGGCGCTGGCGGACGCGGTGGAGGAGCTGGACGACGCCCGGGCGGTCCGCCAGGTGCTGACCGAGGCGGTGCGCGGCGGCCACTGCGAGGCGACGGCGCTGGTCGGGGAGCTGAGCCGGGCCCGTCTGCTGTCCCGGCCGCACGTGGTGGAGGCGGTCGACGCGCTGGTGGCCGAGGGCCGGGCGATCGCCGAGAACCGGCTGTACACGATGGTGCGCTGCTTCGGGCTGCCCGATCCGCTGTGGAACGTCGACCTGCGGCTGCCGGGCGGCCCGCACCTGGGCGGCGTGGACGCGTACTGGCCGGAGCACGCGGTCGCGGTGGAGCTCGACGCCCGCGTGCCCCGGCAGGAGGACGACGCCCTGTGGGGCGAGTACGCCCGCAAGCGCGAGCATCTGGAGCGGCTCGGCATCTCGGTCGTGCACATCACGCCGCGCAAGCTGCGGGAGTCCCTGGAGCAGCAGGCCACCGTCGTCCGTACGGCCCTGATGGCCGCGGCCGACCGCAACCCCGCGTCGTGGGTGGTGGTGCTCCCGCGGTGAGCGCGGCGGTCAGCGCTTCTTCAGCAGCAGCTCCACGTTGCGGTCGCCCGGCTCGCCGGAGAGCGTCGCGCGGGCTCCCGGGGAGTTGAACGCGAGCTCGCGGTAGAGGGCGGCGAGTCCGGTCTGCGACAGGTCGGTGAAGTCGGTGCGGTAGGGGGCCGCGGACTCCACGAGCGTGCAGAGCAGCGAGAGCGTGCCGTCGTGGTTGTCGGTCAGCTCGACGATCCGGGCCAGCTGCGGGTGGTCGACGTGGGAGGCGGTGGAGACCTCCCAGAAGGTGCCGTGCGGGACGATCTTGTTCTTGTGGCTGTGCCCGTTGATCCAGGCGGCGACGTTGCGGTGCCTGCGGAGCAGCGCGAGCACCTCGTCGCCACCGTGCCGTCGCTCGCTGGGGCGGGCGGGGTCGCGGACCAGGTTGGTCATCGACCAGCTGGCGTGGTGGCTGAAGACCAGGACGGTGTCGTCGGCGTGCGTGGTGAGCGTCCGGTCCAGCCAGTCCATCTGGGCCGTGCCGAGGGAGCCGCGGTAGTCGCCGCCCCGGTCGGTGGTGTCGAGGCTGACGCCGAGCACGCCGCCGGAGATCCGGAACGTGTAGTGGAGCAGGCCGGAGTCGAGTTCGGCCGTCGTGTAGCCGTGGCCGACGGGACCCGCGCCGGCGTGCGCCGGGTCCAGGTGGGCGGCGATGTACCCGCGCGGGGTGACCGGTGCCCGGCGTTCGTCGGGGGTGACGGTGCGGGCGCCGGACTTGTAGCGGTTCCAGGCCTGGCGGAAGCGGGTGCCCTGGGGGTCGGGCCCCTCGCGCAGGAACGCGTTGACGGCTTCGGCCTCGGCCGGGGGCAGCGAGAACAACTTGCGTGAGCCGAGCGCGAGGTCGTGGAAGAAGGACGAGGCGGCGTACGAACCCCCGTACAGCTGGTCGTGGTTGCCGATGGTGGAGTACCAGGGGACGTTCAGCCCGGGGCTGTTGAGCTCGCGGACCGCGGCCGCCAGGAAACCGGGCAGGCGGGGGTAGCCGAGCGCCTTGTCGACGTCGCGCAGGGCGCCGTCCGGCTGCCAGAAACCCTTCAGGCCGGAGTCCTGGACGCCCTCGTAGTGGCCCGGGTCGCCGGAGTCGGGGGTGAAGCGGCCACCGCTCATCACCGTGAGGAACCAGTCCAGTTCGATCCGCGAGTTGTTGTCGGTGTTGTCGCCGGTGGTCATGACGAAACCGATGGGCGTGCCGGTGGCGGGCCCGTGCCGCAGGGCGTTGACCCGCTCGACCAGGGAGACGGCGCCGGCGTTGGTGAGGGCCTCCTGGGGACGCCAGCCCGTGGAGGCGGCGGAGCGCAGGAACTCGTAACGCTGCGGGTTCTGCACGTCCGTGAGGTGCAGGTCGGTGAAGTGCACGAAACAAGACAGGGGCGTACGGCGCGCGGCGCGGCCGCTCTTGGCGGCGCCCAGTTCGGTGCGGACGACCCGCTGCCACCCCGGGCCGTCGCCGAGCCGGCGATAGCCCCCGCCGCCGAGCGGCGAGGCGACGGACTGGAGGGTCGTGCCGGCGGTGAAGGGCTCGGCGGCGGCCGGAGCGGACGGTGCTGACGGGGCGGCACCGTCGACGGGTTCGGCGCCGGGTTCGGCGGGCGGCTGTGCCTTCGCGTCGCCCGAACCGGGGACGAGGGCGAAACCGAGCCCCGCACCCAGGGCGGTCGCACCCGAGGCGATCAGGACGTTGCGGCGGCTGAGGACGGCAGCGGACACGGGACCAGACATGGCGGGTTCCCCCGGTTGACGGTGGCTGCGGCGGCACCGCGGTGCCGCTCCTCACCGGATCGTTGGCACCCGGGATGGCCTGCGGTGCAACGGAAACGGAACGTCCGGCACCCATCTACGGACATGGATCAGCAGTCCTCCCGCCGGTCACCGGCGGCCGGTCCGCAGGCGGCCGGACGCTCATCCGGTGTTCACCGACCGCCCCGGCGCCGCGCGCCGTCGCGAGCCCCGGATCATCGGACGGCCGGACGCAATGGGCCGGTTCGGGATGCTTCGCGCCCCGTGACGGGTCCCGGCTTCTTGACGTATTCGCGTCATGTCGGTCTTACGCCATCTACGGCACTCCCCAACAACCCCGCGGATGGCGCAATGTGTCGGTCAACTGGCGCCCAAATCTTGAACAGGATGCCCATGTCTCTCGATCACATACGCGGGAAGAGACGCGTGGTCCGTGTCGCGCTCGCGGCGGGCCTGGTGGCCGCGCTGACGACGACCGGAATCTCCGCCTCCACCGCTTTCGCCGACGCGACCGGCGACCCGGCGGACGCGGCGGTCAAGACCGCGCACAACAAGCTCGGAACGGCCGACGCCGAACTGCTCGCCGAGGCCAAGGCCGGTGGCGACAAGAACGTCACCCTCATGATCGCCACCAAGAAGGGCTCCACCGAGCAGGTCTCGGACGAGCTCGGCGCGCTCAAGGGCGCGTCGGTGGACCGGACCTACGACAACCTCGGCTACGTCCGCGCCACGGTCCCGACGGGCAAGGCGGACGCGGCGATCGCGGCGGCGCAGAAGCTCTCGTCGGTGCAGGCGATCGACCTCAAGCAGGAGATCGTCCTCGACGACCCGTCCCCGTCGGCCGACGGCGACAAGGGGTCCTCGAAGGGTCACGGCCACGGCTCCACCACCTACCCGGGTCCCGACGCGAAGACCCCGGCGAAGAACCCCTACCAGCCGGCCTTCGAGACCGGCGCGGTGGACTTCGTCAAGGACAACCCGAAGGCCGACGGCCGCGGCGTCACCATCGGCATCCTCGACTCGGGCGTCGACCTCGGCCACCCGGCGCTGCAGAAGACCACGACCGGCGAGCGCAAGATCGTCGACTGGGTCACCGCGACCGACCCGATCACCGACGGCGACGCCACCTGGCGCCGCATGACCAACGGTCCGCGCGTCACCTACCAGGGCCGCACCTGGACCGCCCCCGAGGCGACGCAGCAGGTCACGGTCTTCTTCGAGTCCGCCACCGTCGGCGGCGACATGGCCGGTGACCTCAACCGCGACGGCGACACCACCGACTACTGGGGCGTGCTGTACGACCCGGCGAAGGGCACCGTCCGCCTCGACCTGAACGACAACGGGGACTTCACCGACGACACCGAGATGAAGCCGTACAAGGACGGCTTCCAGATCGGCTACTTCGGCACCGACAACCCCGCCACCGCCATCTCCGAGCGGATCCCCTTCGTGGTGCAGGTCCGCAAGGACGTCCCCACGGACCCGTACGGCGGCACCTGGGTCGGCAAGAAGGCCGACTTCGTCAACATCGGCGTCATCGAGTCCGAGCACGGCACCCACGTCGCGGGCATCACCTCCGCCAACGGCCTGTTCGGCGGCAAGATGAACGGCGCGGCGCCGGGCGCGAAGATCGTCTCGTCGCGCGCCTGCACCTGGTCCGGCGGCTGCACCAACGTGGCGCTGACCGAGGGCATGATCGACCTGGTGGTCAACCGCGGTGTGGACATCGTCAACATGTCCATCGGCGGCCTGCCCGCGCTGAACGACGGCAACAACGTCCGCGCGCAGCTGTACACCCGCCTCATCGACGACTTCGGCGTGCAGCTGGTCATCTCGGCCGGCAACAGCGGCCCCGGCGCCAACACCATCGGCGACCCCGGCCTGGCCGACAAGGTCCTGAGCGTCGGCGCCACCATCTCCAAGGAGACCTGGGCGGCCAACTACGGCTCGCAGGTGACCAAGGCGTACGACATGATGCCCTTCTCCTCGCGCGGTCCGCGTGAGGACGGCGGCTTCGCGCCGATCATCTCCGCGCCGGGTGCCTCCATCAACACCATCCCGACCTGGGAGCCCGGTGGCCCGGTCGCCGAGGCCGGCTACACCCTGCCGCCCGGCTACGCCATGCTGCAGGGCACGTCGATGGCCTCCCCGCAGGCGGCCGGTGCCTCCGCGCTGCTGCTGTCCGCGGCCAAGCAGGCCCGCATCGCGCTGACCCCGGCGGCCCTGCGCACGGCGCTGACCAGCACGGCGCACAAGATCAAGGACGTCCCGGCGTACGCCCAGGGCTCCGGCCTGATCGACATCGAGGACGCCTGGCGGCTGATCAGGGCCGGTGCCGGCGCCCACACCTACACGGTCAAGGCCCCGGTCTCCACGGCCCTGTCGCAGTTCCTGGCGACCCCGGGCTACGGCACCGGCATCTACGACCGCGAGGGCGGCCTGAAGGCCGGTCAGAGCAGGACGTACGACGTCACCATCACCCGCACCACCGGTCCGGACCGCTCCGTCCGGCACGACCTGGACTGGGTGAACAACGACGGCACCTTCCGCTTCGCCGACGGCGACGACGTGCGGCTGCCGCTGAACAAGCCGGTGACCGTACGCGTCAAGGCCAAGCCCGGTTCCAACGGTCTGCACAGCGCGATCCTGACGGTCGACGACCCCTCGACGCGCGGCACCGACCAGCAGATCCTCAACACCGTGGTCGTGGCCTCCGCGCAGGCCAAGCCGTCGTTCGCGGTCAAGGCGTCGGGCTCGGTGCAGCGCAACGGCACCAAGTCCTACTTCGTGACCGTGCCCGAGGGCGCCAAGACGCTCGAGGTCAAGATGGGCGGCCTGGCCACCGGCAGCCAGACGCGCTTCATCGCGATCACCCCGTGGGGCGTCCCGGCGGACAACACCACGACGACGTTCTGCTACCCGAACTACACCACCACCAACGGGTGCCGTCCCGACCTGCGCTCCTACGCCAACCCGATCCCGGGCGTGTGGGAGATCGAGGTCGAGGCGCGCCGTACCTCGCCGGTGCTGAACAACCCGTACAACCTGACCGCGACCGCGCTCGGCGTCTCCTTCGACCCCGAGGTCCAGACCGTCGAGGAGGCCACGGTCGGCACCGCCGCCCCGGTCTCGTGGAAGGTCACCAACGGCTACGCCCCGGTGCAGGGCAAGCTGAAGGGCGGTGCGCTCGGCTCCGCCGCGGCGGCGCGCAAGACGATCGCCGACGGTGACAGCGTCACCAGCACGGTCGTCGTCCCCGCGGGCGCGTCCCGGCTGGACGTCGCCATCGGCGGCACCTCCGACACCTCCGCGGACCTCGACCTGACCGTGTCCCTCAACGGCGCGGTGGTCGGCCAGTCCGCGGACGGCGACTCGGAGGAGGCCGTGAGCATCGCCAACCCGGCGGCCGGCACGTACACCATCACGGTGGACGGCTACTCGGTCCCGGCCGGCACCACCGAGTACGACTACCGCGACGTCTTCTACTCGACGACGCTGGGCTCGGTGTCCGTGGACGAGGCGGCGACCGTGCCGCTGGCCAACGGCGCCTCCGCGAACGTCGCGGCGAACGTCCTGGTCGCGGCCCCGGCTCCCGAGGGACGTCAGTTCTTCGGCGAGGTCCAGCTGCTCAACGCCGACGGCACCGCCGCCGGCACCGGCAGCGTGCTGATCAACAAGGTCAACGCGGGCTGACCCGCGGCCACGGCCTGATCACCGCCTGAAGGGGCGGGCGCTCCCCGGAGCGCCCGCCCCTTCAGCTCTGCCGCCACTCGTACTCCTGCTCCCCGCAGCGCAGCGTGCGCGAGCGGGGCAGCGCCCGCTCCATCCACTCCCGCGCAGGGGCGATGTCCTCGCCCTGGCGGACGAAGGTGTAGCCCGCGGGCCGCAGCATCACGCTGACGAGCAGCCGGCTCCCCACGGCCATCTCGGGCTCCCCCTCCTCGTCGCGGTCGACGGGGAAGGTCAGCCGGCGGTCTGCTCGCTCCCCCTTGAGGTAGCGGTCCACCTCCATCCGCACCGACACCCGGTCCGGTCCCTCCGCGGGCGTCACCCGCAGCACCGTCCCCTCGGCGACGAGTTCGGTGCAGGCCAGCACTTCCGCGTCGGTGCTGCGGACCGACTCGGAGCCGGTCTCGCCGCTGCCGGCCCCGCAGCCGGCGAGCGCGGCGAGCGCGAGCAGCGCCGCCGCAGTGAGGGCCGGTCCCGTCCTGCGTCCCATGTCCTTCACCCCTCTCATCCGGTGTCGCTCTCGCACGGCAGGCCCCGGGAGGCCGCAAGTGCCTTCTCCATCCAGGCGCGGGCGGAGGCGATGTCCGCGGCGCCCTCGTACAGGTCCACCGGCTCGCCGGGGAGGACGGAGACCATCGCCAGGACCCGGGAGCCGGGTCCGGGGGGCGGGGCCACGTCGTCGTGGTCGTCGTCGACGTGGATCGTGAACGTCAGCCGGGGGTCGCCCACGGCGGGCTTGAGGCGGCGGTCGACGTCCATCACCACGCGCAGGTCCCCCGGCCCCCCGGTGGGCGTCACCTCGCGCACGGTGCCCTCGGCGATGTCGCGCGCGCAGGCGACGATGCCCTCCGGCGTGGGCTTCGCGTCGCCCGCCGCCGAGCGGTCGCCCACGGCCGCGTTCCTCGCCAGGACGACCCCGGTGACCGCCACCACGCCCGCCACGACCGCGGCCAGGCACAGCGCGAGCGCCCTGCGCCCGCGGGGGCGTCGTTCCACGGCCGGTGCGGGCCGTGCGGCGAGGGCGTCGCCGATCAGCCGCACTTGCGTGCGCAGCAGGGCCACGTCGGCGCGCGCGGCGTCGTACGCCCGGTACGCCTCGCTGTCGGCGGACACCTCCGGCGGCACGTCCGCGAGGGCGGCCGACAGTGCCTCGTCCGTCTGATCCGCCGCGTATGCCCTGTGCTCGTTCCCGCTCATCGTCACACCACCTCCTTGGTGTGCAGCCGGCCGCGCAGCGCGCGGACGGCGGCGTGCAAACGGCTCTTGACCGTGCCCTCCGGGACACCGAGCGCCGTGGCGATCTGCGCCACGGGCAGATCCGCGTAGAAGCGCAGCGTCAGCACCTGCCGCTGCTGCGGCGGGAGTTCCTGCAGGCCGTCGGCGACCGCCAGGGCCAGCACGTGCGCCTCTCCCCCGCCGTGCCGGGCCTCGTCCCGGGGCGCCAGGGCCGCCAGGCGTTCGCCGAGCCGCTGCTGACGGCGTCGCGAACGGTGCCAGTCCATCGCCACGTTGGAGGCGGCGACGGCCGCCCACGCCCCCGGGTCCCGCAGCGGCTCGCGGCCGCCCGCCCGGTGCTCCAGCAGCTTCAGCCGCACCTGCTGCACCCCGTCCTGCAGGTCCCCCGCCGGCACCCCGCCGAGGGCCAGGACCGCCCGTACGCGATCGAGGTGCTCCGGCGCGAGGGGGTCCTCCCCCTCCCCCGGCCGGGACCTCCGTCT
>NZ_JARAVO010000315.1:0-9238 GCF_033792805.1 Streptomyces sp. PA03-1a | reverse complement strand
CCCCGCCCGGCAACAAGCTCCTGGCGCCGGGGACCGGGCTGGTGGACAGGGCACGCGACTTCGTCACCGGCCGCGGCCGTTCTTGACGCGAGCCGGCCTCCCTGGGCCGTTCCGGCGGATGTCCGCCGGAACAGCCCAGCGGCCTGTCGCCGCCCGCACCTGCACGGCGGCCGCGGCACGCAGGATCGTGGTCCGACACGTCGGTGACGGGGTTCAGAGTTCGCGCAGCGCGGGCAGGAGGGTCTTCTCCGCCCAGTCCAGGAAGGCCATCTGGGTGTCACCGCCGACCTGGACGAGGGCGACCTCAGTGAACCCCGCCTGTACGTAGGGGCGGACCGCTTCCACGAAGACCTCCGGGTCGTCCCCGCAGGGGATGGACTCCGCGACGTCCGCCGGGCGCACGTGGGTGCTCGCCGAGGCGAAGGCGGCCGTCCCGGGGAGCTCCGAGTTGACCTTCCAGCCGCCGCCGAACCAGCGGAACTGCTCGTGCGCCCGGCGCACGGCCGCGTCCCGGTCCGGGTCGTAGGACACCGGCAGCTGCCCCACCCGCGGCTTGCCCGCACCCCCGTGCTCGTCGAAGGCGGTCACGAGTTCCGCGTCGGGCTCGGTGGCGATCATCAGGTCGGCGAGCCGTCCCGCCAGTTCGCAGGACTGCTCCCCGGACACGGCGACCCCGATCGGCGGCGGAAGGTCGGGCAGGTCCCACAGCTTCGCCGACTCCACGTCGAAGTGCTCCCCCCGGTGGTTGACGTAGCCCCCGTCGAACAGAGCCCGGATGATCTCCACGGCCTCGGCGAGCATCTCGTGGCGGACGTCCACGGCGGGCCATCCACCGCCTACCACGTGTTCGTTGAGGTTCTCGCCCGAGCCCAGCCCCAGCCGGAACCGGCCCTCGGACAGCAGTTGCACCGTTGCCGCCTTCTGCGCGACGACGGCCGGGTGGTACCGCACGGTCGGGCAGGTCACGTACGTCATCAGCGGCATCCGCGACGTGGCCTGCGCCGCCGCTCCCAGCACGCTCCAGGCGTACGGCGCGTGGCCCTGCTCGTCGAGCCAGGGGAAGTAGTGGTCGGAGGTCACGGAGAAGTCGAAGCCGGCTTCCTCGGCCCTGGTCACATGGGCCACCAGGTCCCGCGGGCCGGCCTGCTCGGTCATCATCGTGTATCCGAATTGCATCATGTCGGGCGGCTGCCCGGTGAGGTCCGGGGAAAACGGTCCCCACCCGCGTGTGGGACGACGAATCCGGGGCACCCGGATTCTGCGGTGAGGCAGCCGCATGGTGGGTGAATGCCCCGGACGCCGGGTCCCCCCTCCCGGCGTCCGGGATCACCTCGTGTTCCCCGGTCCGTCCGATCGTCAGTCGGGGGGTTCCTGTGGCGGAAGGTCGCGCGGCGCGTCGGGAACCTCGGCGTCCGGCCGCCCCTTTTCCGCGGTGTCGGGATCGCGCCCGCGGGCCTGCTGGAGATCCTGCTGGTCCTTCGGGGGTGGGGCGGTACGCTCCACCCCCTCGGGCGTCTCGTTGCGCTTCATGCGTGTCTCCTCTGGGGTACCCGGTCTCGATCAGACCTGTCCATGGCCCTCGGCTGCCCGAGGGGCAGCACGCACACCTGCTGCGCTGCGGGAAGGCGCTGATGCCGCAATGTGCGGGCCGCGGTCGACGTCCCGCTCGGGGTGGTCACCGGGCACAGGCAACGATCACGCCGGGTGGTCCGTCAGGAACGCGGCGATGCGCTCGCCCCACGCACGGACGTCGCGGCGGGTCCGGGACACGTGGAGGTCGGCCGCCGGCATCAGATGGAGCAGTGTTTCCGCCGTCACCAGGGGGTGGCCCGGATCGTCGACCCACGCGAGGATCAGCACCGGCAGGCGCAGGGCGGCGACGGCAGGGGGCGCTGGGAGGTCGGACATCGCCAGACCGCGCAGCACGGCGGGGAGCAGCCACTCAACAGGGGTCGGCGGGAGTTCGGGCACATCGGCGACGACTGCCGGCCGGTTGTGCCGCCGCTTGTCGGCGGGCCATGCCTGCACCCCTTCCCGTTCGATCCTCGCGGCGATCCGCCGGTTGTTCCGTGCGTACGCCGCCCGGGTGCCCCATGCGGTCGGTGGGAGGAGAAGGACCAGATGCGAGAACCGGTCCGGTGCCCGGACGGCGGCGTGCAGCACGGTGCCGCATCCCATCGAGGCGCCCATGGCCGCGACCGGTTCGCGGGCAGCAAGGTGGTCGAGCAGGTCCAGCAGGTCGCCGGCGAGGGACACATAGGTGTAGTCGGTGTCGACCGCGGCTCCGGTGGAGCGTCCGTGCCCCCGTGCGTCGTAACGGACAAGTCGCCGTCCCGCATGCAGGACCGGGCCCCAATCGAACAGGCCCATCCGGTCCTCCACGGCGCGGCTGACGAAACCGCCGTGCGCATACACGGCGAGCGGCCCCTCCCCCGCTTCCTCGAAGGCCAGCTCGGCCCCTCGGCACAGGGCCCTGCCTTCCCTGGTGGCGTGGTACATCTCATCCCCAGGCCGAGCGGCCTGTACGGCCGCCCCGTCGCGTCGCTGGAAGCACGTCGTACGTTCCAGTCTTGCCGTCGCCCCTCCCAGCCGTCCTGACATGACAGCCAGGTTCCGCCTACCAGCACCCGCGGGGTGAGATCCGCCGCGAACGGCGGACATCGCACCGGGTCCTGTTTGTCCGCAAGGGGCACGGGTTACCGGGAGGCGACAGGGTTTCCGAGGACGAGCAGGAGAGCGCCATGGGCAACGAGCCGGGCCCGGTGAAGAAGATCGTCGACAAGGTCATGGACATGGGCGCGGAGCTCACCCCCGCGGGACGGGCGGACATCCCCGGCGTGCCCGCGAGCATGCCCCCCACGGTGGAGGAACCGGTCGAGCCGCACGCGCCGCTGCCGGCCAAGCCCGACCAGGGCGTTCCCACCCCGCTCAGCGCGACGGGCCGCACGGACGGCCCGTCCAAGACGGTCCGGGCGCAGGACGGCCCTTTCCTCACCAACGCGCAGGGCGCACGCCTGCCCGACACCGACCACTCCCTCAAAGCAGGCCCGCGCGGGCCGGTGCTGCTGCAGGACCACCACCTGCGCGAGAAGATCATGCACTTCGACCACGAACGGATCCCGGAGCGCGTGGTGCACGCCCGCGGCGCCGCGGCGCACGGCGTCTTCCGCGGCTACGGCACGGCCGCCGAGGTCTGCAAGGCGGCCTTCCTCGCCAAGGACGTCGACACGCCGGCCTTCGTGCGGTTCTCCACCGTCCTGGGCTCGCGCGGTTCGGCCGACACCGTCCGCGACACCCGTGGGTTCGCCACCAAGTTCTACACGTCCGAGGGCGTCTTCGACCTGGTCGGCAACAACATCCCGGTGTTCTTCATCCAGGACGCGATCAAGTTCCCGGACGTCATCCACGCCGGCAAACCGCATCCGGACCGGGAGATCCCGCAGGCGCAGAGCGCCCACGACACCTTCTGGGACTTCGTGTCCCTGCACACCGAGGCCACGCACCACACCATGTGGAACATGTCCGACCGCGGCATCCCGCGCTCCTTCCGCACCATGGAGGGATTCGGCGTCCACACCTTCCGGCTGGTCAGCGCCACCGGCGCCACCACCCTGGTGAAGTTCCACTGGAAGCCGACGGCCGGCGTGCACTCCCTGGTGTGGGAGGAGGCGCAGATGATCAGCGGCATGGACCCGGACTTCCACCGCCGCGACCTGGCCGACGCCATCGAGGCGGGTGCCTTCCCCCAGTGGGAACTGGGCATCCAGACCTTCCCCGACACGCCGGAGCAGACCTTCCAGGGGATCGAACTGCTGGACCCGACGAAGATCGTCCCCGAGGAGCTGGCGCCGGTGCAGCCCGTCGGGCTGCTCACCCTGAACGCCAACCCCACCAACTTCTTCGCCGAGACCGAACAGGTCGCCTTCCACGTCGGCCACCTGGTGCCCGGTATCGACATCACCGACGACGCTCTGCTGGCCGGACGCCTCTTCTCCTACCTTGACACCCAGATCACCCGGCTGGGCGGCCCCAACTTCCCGCAGATCCCGATCAACCGGCCCCACGCCCCGGTCAACGACATGCTGCGGGACGGGTTCCACCAGGACGCGGTGCACACCGGTGTGGCTCCGTACAAGCCCAACTCCCTGGACGGCGGCTGCCCGTTCTTCGCCGGCGCCGAGGACCACGCGTACATCGAGCACCCCACCCCGATCGCGGCCGCCACGAAGGTACGCGAGGCACCGGCCTCGTTCGACGACCACTTCACCCAGCCCCGCCTGTTCTGGCTAAGCATGAGCCCGGCCGAACGGGAGCACATCGTCGCCGCCTACACCTTCGAGCTCGGCAAGTGCTACGAGCAGGCCGTCAAGGAACGCACCCTGATGGTCCTGGCGAACATCGATCCCTATCTCTGCCGACAGGTCGCGCTGGGCCTGGGCCTCCCCGCCCCGCAGGCCTCCGAGCCGCTCGCCGACGTACAGCCCAGTCCCGCGCTGTCGCAGATCGGCCGCACCTGGCCGACCGTCGGGCGCATCATCGGCATCGTCACCGACGGCACTGGTGACCTGGGCGCCGTGGACGTCGTGCGACGCTCCGTGCTGGCGGGCGGCATGGTCCCGCTGATCGTCGCGCCCACCGGCGGCACTCTCACAGGTGAGGGCGCTGATCCCGTGACCGTGCAGCGCACCTTCGCCACCGCGCGCTCCGTGGAATTCGACGCCCTGCTGGTCGCCGGGACCCCCGGACCGGCCGTCGACGCCCAGGGTGGGCGCGACGCCAAGGCCGGCGTCCCGGCTCTCGCCGCCGCGCCCGTGGACCCGCGCATCGTGCTGATGCTCCAGGAGGCGTACCGCCACGCGAAGCCCCTCGGGGGCTGGGACGACCCGGGCCCCGCCCTGCAGGCGGCCGGCATCGCCACCGATGCACTCGGCGTCGTCACCGGCTCCGACGGCGAGGCCGTACTGCGCGAGGTCACCGCACTCCTGGGGGCCCACCGCGTATGGGACCGGTTCCCGGCCCCGGCAGAGAACGGAGTGGTCTGAGCGGTCGCGAACAGCCCCGGCGACGTCCCTCTCAGACGGCTCCGTGCCGGCTGAGGGGGGCGTGTCGCCGACTCGGCGTCCCGGCCACTTCAGTGGATCGTGGCCCCAGTTCAGCCCGCCATGGGTGGTGCCTACCCCGCGACCTTGATACGAAGCCCACGACTCGGGTAGCCGAGAGTCCCATGACGAAGCAGCGGCACACCAGGACGGTCGTGGTCACCAGCGCCAGCGGCGGCGTCGGCAGGGCAGCGGCCCGCGCGTTCGCCGCCCACGGGGACCGCGTCGCACTGCTGGCCCGTGGACGCACCGGACTGGCTGCCGCTGCGGACGACGTAGTGCGGGCGGGCGGTGAGGGGTTCACCGTGCCGGTCGAGGTGTCGGACGCCGACACCGTAGAGGAGGCCGCCGCGCGCGTCGAGGCGGCGTTCGACGTCCCCGATGTATGGGTCAACAACGCTTTCACGGGTATCTTCGCGCCCTTCACTGAGATCGCCGCGGATGAGTACGGCACGCAAGCCGCGCTACGGCGCATGCTCCCGCGTGACCGCGGTGCGATCGTGCGGGTGGGGTCGGCGCTGGCCTATCGCGGCATCCCGCTGCAGTCGGCCTACTGCGGCGCCAAGCACACCATTCAGGGGTGGAACGAGTCGCTGCGGTGCGAACTGCTGCATTCGGGCTCACGGGTGCGTACGACGATGGTGCAACTGCCGGCGCTCGGCACACCGCAGTTCGACTGGGTGCTGAGCCGGTTGCCGCGCCGGGCCCAGCCCGTTCCGCCGATCTACAGGCGCGAGGTGGCGGCCCGGGCGATCGTGCACGCAGCGGATCACCCTCGTCGGCGCGAGTACTGGGTGGGGGCGAGCACCGCTGGGACACTGCTGGCCAACGCGGTTGCACCGGGTGTTCTGGACCGCTACCTGGCGCGCACCGGCTTCCGTTCCCAGCAGACGGCCGAGGACCGCGACCCCGCGGCACCGGTGAACCTGCGGTCCCCCGCCGACGCCGGTCCCGGCGGCCACGACTTCGGTGTGCACGGGCGTTTCGGGCGGCAGGCTCGCGCGACGAGCGCGCAGTCCTGGGCGTCGCGCCACCGCGGGGCCGTGGGGGCGGCGGCAGTGGCCGCTGCGGCGGCCGTGGCGGTCGCGCGCGGCCTTCGGATCGGCTGACGACCGGACCCCGCCGCCTACCAGTAGTGCTTCCGCCCGCCGACGCTGTGCCCTACGGCTCCCAGCACCCAGAGCACGAGGCCGATGATCATCAGGATGATCCCGATGGTCCACAGAATCGAGATCCCGGTGAGGAAGCCGATGATCAGCAGGATGATTCCCAGGATGAGCACGATGCCCTCCGTTGGTCGGCTCTGTGTACGCGGCCCGCATGGCTGTGACTGCGCGATCGCGTTGCACTCGGACTGTGCCGACAGCTACTTTCCGAGCGCGCGTTCGAGTTCCGACTTGTTCATGTGGGAGCGCCCGTCGATGTTGCGACGTTTGGCCTCCGCGTAGAGCTGGTCGCGGGTTGGGCCCTGCGGCCCCTTGCCGGACCGCTGGCCGCCGCGCCGCCCGGAGGACATGTCGTCCTCTATGGAACTGCGGCTGGCGGTCTTGGACTCGCCGGCGCGAGCCCGCTCCTTGTTGACCGTGCGGGCGGCGATCTCCTTGGCCCGCTTGTCACTCTCGCCGTGTTCCCTGGCGCTGTCCTTGATGTGCTCGTACTGTCGCTCCCGCTTGCGGCTCGATCCTGTTGGCATCTCGTTCACCCCCAGGTGATCCGTCTGAGGCCGTCCTCGAGCTGCTACCCGCCATCGTGACCGGTATTTCCGGAGAGAGAACGATCCCGACCAGCTCCGGACTTACAGTGAGGTTCTCGACATCGTGAGCTGAGGGGAAGAACCGCCAGCCAAGATGCTCGCGGCGCGCTACTCCGCCCGCGTGATCCAGCGTGATCGATCGGCCAAGCGGAGTCCGGCGTGCATGCCCCAGGGGGCATCCTTCACAGGCGGTGGCTGACCGCTGGCCGCGGAGCAGACGCGCGCGTCCACCTCAGAGATGGCGGGTAGCCGCCTTGGCAAGAACCACTCCAGTAGTCGATCGGAAGGAGGGGCCTCATGAGTGACGAGGTTGAACGCGCGGCGCTGTTCGACATGGACGGCACTCTCGTCGACACCAACTACCTCCACGCCGTCTCGTGGTGGGAGGCGTTCCGGCAGGCCGGGCACACGGTGTCGATGGCGGACATCCACCGCTGCATCGGCATGGGGTCCGACCATCTCCTGGAGCGCCTGCTGGGCAGGGAGCGCGACCGCAGCGAGGATGCCACGATCAGCGGCGCCCACAAGGCCCTGTACGGCGCCTACGGCCCCGCGCTCGCTCCTTTGGACGGTGCCGCGGACCTGCTGCGCGCGGTGGCGGCCCGGGGTTTCCGGGTCGTCCTGGCCACGTCGGCCGACGGCAAGGAACTCGACGTGATGCGGGCAGCCCTCGATGCCGACGACGTCATTGCGGACGCCACCAGCAAGGACGACGTCGATGCGAGCAAGCCGGCACCTGACCTGGTGGCACAGGCCCTGGAGCGAGCGGGCGTACCCGCAAACCGAGCGGTCTTCGTGGGAGACACTGTGTGGGACATTGAGGCCGCAGGGAAGGCGGGGGTGCCCTGCGTGGCGCTCCTATCTGGCGGCATTGGCCGCGCTGAACTGGAGGAGGCAGGCGCCGCCGCAGTGCACCGTGATCCACGCGACATGCTGACCTCCCTCGACAGCAGTCCCATGTGGCGATAGTCCCGCTTGCCGGGTACTGCCCGTTTGATCACGCAGAACGTTTTCGACCACTCCCAGGCGTCCCCCAGGGCACCTTCGTCGCGTCCTTCAGCGTTGGAAGATCGTTCTCCTGGGTGCCCGTGGGTTCCCCCGCGGCTCGCGGAGTCGTTCGGGTTGCCCGGACGAAGGTCGTCACTGCCGCGCCCTCCCTGGTGGCCTGGCCTCACGGACGCCTTCCAGGTACTTCCGGAGATCCGCACGGGCCGGCGCCCTCAGTCAACGGCGATCGTCGGCCGTGCTTCCCATATCGGGGTATCGGGGGGGCACATCCGCGGCAGCCAACTTCGACGGCCGGCCCGCGCCCGAGGGGCGTAAGGCAAGCAGCCTGCGAGCGCACAGTTCGCGAACGACGAGGAGCAGCACGTCGCTGGATCCCATGTCAGTCCCCCATTCCGGTTCCCGGGCCAGGACGATTTCTACGGGGGCCGCGTCCCGTGGTCGCGGGACGCGCGGAGTCTGTCGATCGCGTTGCGGCCGGCAGACGTCGGGATAGCGGTGCGTATCCAACAGGTCCCCGTAGAAGACCAACGCTTGCCAGCGGACTCCGGCGGCCCGGTCGGTAGGCCGCACGGTCGGTTTCGGTGTGCGATAGGCACTGACCGAGAGAGTGAGTCGGGCGCTCCTACGGGGACGCGCCGGTGTGCCGGAGGTAGATAGAGCCGCATGAAAGCTCTCGTCATCAACTGCACCCTCAAACGGTCGCCGCAACCGTCCAACACCTACGCCCTGACCAAGGTGGTGGCGGACCAGCTCGCGGCCTACGGCGTGGACATCGACTGCGTCCGCGCCGTGGATCTCGACATCAAGCCGGGTGTGACAAGCGACGAGGGTGCCGGGGACGCGTGGCCCGGGATCCACGAGAAATTGCTGTCCTCGGAGATCCTCATCGTGGCCTCCCCCACATGGCTGGGCAGGCCCTCATCGGTCGCCCAGCGCGTTCTGGAGCGCATGGACGCCATGGTGTCCGAGACGGACGACCGTGGCCGACCGGTCGCCTACAACCGGGTGGCCGGCGTGGTGGTGACCGGCAACGAAGACGGCGCGCATCACGTCATCAGCGAGATTTCAGGGGCGCTCGCCGACCTCGGCTACACCATTCCCGGCCAGGCCTGGACGTACTGGCACCTCGGTCCCGGGGCCGGTCCCGACTACCTCGACGACGAACGCGGCCACGAATGGTCCGACAAGACGGGGCGCGCGATGGCCGCGAACCTCCACGGCGTGGCCCGAGCCCTGGCGGCCACGCCGCTCGACGCGCCGCCGGGGTGATGCGCGGGTGTCACGGGTGCATGAGGACCTTGATGGCACCGTCGGCCTTCTTCTGGAACATGTCGTAGGCCTGCGGGGCCTCCTCCAGCGAGACGTGGTGTGTGGCGAA
>NZ_JARAVO010000314.1:0-9240 GCF_033792805.1 Streptomyces sp. PA03-1a | reverse complement strand
GGAGGGCGGGGGAGAAACCCCAACCGCAACCACGACGGCGTCGCACACGACAACCGGGCCCCAGAGAACGCACCCCCGGCAAGAACTAAAGCCAGGCCGCGAACTCCAGCAGCAGTTCCCCGCCTTGACGGTCGCCCACGGAGAACGCCCACACGCCCGCCTCGACGGCCCGGAACAGGGCCCACCCGCGGACGCGGTCCCGGTCGACCTCGAGGGAGTCGGAGAGCTTGGCGACCCTCCGCCGGGCCGCGGACTGCGACCCCGGCGTGGCGACCAGCGTCTCGAGGCGGTCGCGGACGAGCCAGGCCAGGTCGTACGCGGGTTCGCCCGCGACCGGCTTGGGGTCGATGGCCAGCCACGGCACGCGGTCCGCGGCGAGCACGTTCCCGTGGTGGTAGTCGCCGTGCAGCAGCATGGCCTCGCCCGGGGCGGCCGCGCACAGTTCGTCGCGGACCGCGAGGGCCTCGTCGACCAGGGCCCGGGCCTCCTCCGGGACGTATGGCTGCTCGCGCCGCTCCCGCAGCAGTGCCGCCAGGCGCGCCGTGTGCTCGGCGACCGGCACGAAGGGGTGCCCCTCGCCCGGGGGGACCCAGAGCCGCTGCAGGGTGGCGCACGCCTCGAGCATCGCCTTCTGCTCGGGCAGCGAGCGCAGCGACACGTCGCTGTGCAGGCGTTCCAGGAGGAGCGCCCCCGCGTCGGGGTCGGCCTGCAGCAGGCGGACCGCGCCACGGCCGTCCCAGCGGGCGAGCGCGGCGTGCTCGTGCCGGGTCTCGTCGGTGACGAGGCCGACCTTGAGGGTCGCGGGGGTGTCGTCGGCCTGCCGTACGAGGACGACCATGCTGATCTGGCCGCCGGGGGAGAGCACCCGTTCCGGCGTCAGCTCCCAGCGCGCGAGGTGGTCCGCGACGCGCTCGGGGAGGCCGGCGAGCCAGGTGCGGCCCGCCTCGCCCTCCCAGGCGCTGACCGTGCGGACCAGCCGCTCGGGCGGTTCCAGGTGCTGGGGCTGTGGTGCCGAGGCCATGCGTGGGTACGTCCCTCCTGGTGCTAAACCTTCTCCGCTGCCGTCCGCGCGCGTTCGGCCAGCCCCGGGAAGGCTACGCTCCCCCCGCGCCAGCGCACGGCGCGGACCGCCGCCTCGCGCAGCGCGTCGGCCGCCCCGCGGCGCAGATCGGCGTCGGCGGCGCGCACGAGGTCCGCGTAGACCCCGGCGACCCGGTCCTCCAGTTCCGCGGCGAGACGCACGGCCGCTTTGCCGTCCGGCACGTCGAAGGGCAGGGCGTACGCGGGTTCGGCGGCGACGGGTTCGCCGCCAAGGTCGCCGACGGTGCGGCGCAGCGAGTCGCGGCGGGCGCGGTGCGCGTCGTACGCCTGCTGGGCCTGCTCGCCGAGTTCGCCGCCGACGCGGGCGCCGACGATGCCGTAGCCGTACACGGCGGCGTGCTCGGCGGAGAGTGCGGCCTGGACGGCCTTGAGCAGCGCTTGCTGTGCCATGGGTCGGGTCAGTGCTCCTTGAGCAGCAGGACGTGCCCGGCGCCGCAGGCGGCCACCGAGGCGAGCAGGCGGGCGAGTTCGGGCGGCGCGTCCAGGAGCGCGGTCGCCCGGGCGTCCGCGAGCATGCGTTCGGCCGCCGCCAGCGCGGACAACGCGGCTGCGGCCCCTGCGGGGACGGACGGCGAGGCCGACGGCGACGGGGAGGACATCGGCGAGGACGACGACGAGGGCGCGGCGGACGGTGACGCCGCCCGTGCCGACGTGCCGAACGCCTGGGCGTGGCGGGCCACTTCGGCCCGCAGCGGCTGCAGTCGCTGCGCGAGGTCCGGGTGCGCCGCGACGGTGGCGTCGTACTGCGCGAGCAGTGCCGCGCTGTCCCGGGCGGCCCGCTTGCGCAGCGCCGCGGTCGCGTCGGCGGCCGGCGAACCCTTCGCGGACGTCCCCTCGGGCCGTGTCCCGTCGGAGCAACCGCCGAGCAGTCCGGCGGCGGCCGGCAGGACGAGGGCGGCGCGTACCGCGCGCCGGCGGGGAATGTTGCTGAGCGGCACAGTGCCCCTTCCCGTGATCACCTCACGTGAGGGTACCCGCGCGACGCCCGGGGGCCGTGACGGCGCCCTCCGCTGCGCCGAATCGTCGTTCCGGGGCCTGAACCGATAGGCTTTGGCCCGACACACGACCTTCCACCACAACAGCACACGCGGCCGAGGAGTCACCCGGATGAGCACCACCCAGAGCGAGAGGCTGCGCGGGCTGCTCGAGCCGCTCGTCGTGAAGACGGGGCTCGAACTGGAAGAGGTCAAGGTGACGGCCGCTGGAAACCGGCGGCAGCTCCAGGTGATCGTGGACTCCGACGAGGGTGCGCCGCTGGACACGCTCGCGGAGCTGAGCCGGGAGATCTCGCAGGTCCTCGACGACGCCGACGCCATGGGCGGGGCGGCGTACCTGCTGGAGGTCTCCTCGCCGGGCGTGGACCGCCCGCTCACCGAGCCGCGCCACTTCCGCCGCAACGAGGGTCGGCTGGTCAAGCTGACGACGACCGCCGGTGACGAGCTGGTCGCGCGGATCCTCGCGGTCGACGAGGACGGGCTCGACCTGGAGGTCCCGGGTGTCAAGGGACGCAAGCCCAAACCCGCCCGTGCCTCCTTCGGCGAGATCGCCAAGGCACGGGTGGAGATCGAATTCAGTCGCAAGGACCCGGCCGGTGCCGATACTGACGGCGACGAGAGCATGGAGGAGGCGTAGCCGTGGACATCGACATGAGTGCCCTGCGGGGTCTGGTGCGGGAGAAGGAGATCTCCTTCGACCTGCTGGTCGAGGCGATCGAGTCGGCGCTCCTCATCGCGTACCACCGCGAGCCGGGCAGCCGCCGCAACGCGCGCGTGCAGCTCGACCGCACGAACGGGCACGTCACCGTGTGGGCCAAGGAGGACCCGTCGGAGACCTCCGAGGGCGCCGAGCCCCGGGAGTTCGACGACACGCCCAGCGGCTTCGGCCGGATCGCCGCGACCACGGCCAAGCAGGTCATCCTGCAGCGGCTGCGGGACGCGGAGGAGGAGATCACCTTCGGCGAGTACGCCGGCCGCGAGGGCGACATCGTCACCGGTGTGGTCCAGCAGGGCAAGGACCCCAAGAACGTGCTGGTCGACATCGGCAAGCTCGAGGCGATCCTGCCCGTGCAGGAGCAGGTGCCCGGTGAGGACTACAAGCACGGCACGCGCCTTCGCTCGTACGTCGTCCGGGTGGCCAAGGGTGTGCGAGGTCCGTCCGTGACGCTCTCGCGCACCCACCCCAACCTGGTGAAGAAGCTCTTCGCGCTGGAGGTCCCGGAGATCGCGGACGGTTCCGTGGAGATCTCCGCGATCGCCCGCGAGGCCGGGCACCGTACGAAGATCGCGGTCCGTTCCGGCCGCTCCGGACTGAACGCCAAGGGCGCCTGCATCGGCCCCATGGGCGCCCGGGTGCGCGCCGTGATGGCCGAGCTGAACGGCGAGAAGATCGACATCGTCGACTGGTCGGACGACCCGGCGGAGATGGTCGCCAACGCCCTGTCACCCGCCCGGGTGAGCAAGGTGGAGATCGTCGACATGGCCGCCCGCTCCGCGCGGGTGACCGTGCCGGACTACCAGCTGTCGCTGGCGATCGGCAAGGAAGGGCAGAACGCCCGCCTGGCCGCACGGCTCACCGGCTGGCGGATCGACATCCGGCCCGACACCGAGCTCGCCGAGCAGTAGCACCGGCGGGTAACCGATGAACGACCGTGCGTCGAATAACCCGGAGGGGTGAGGTCGGCGCGGGGAGGTAGACTAAGGATGTCTGGCCGGACGCATGACCCAGCACGCCCGGAGCGAACGTGCATCGGGTGCAGGGAGCGGGCGGCCAAGCGAGATCTGCTGCGTGTGGCGGTGGTCGGGGAATTCTGTGTTCCCGATCTTCGCGGTACGCTGCCCGGTCGGGGTGCGTATGTGCATCCCGACACCGTCTGTCTCGACCTGGCGGTCCGCCGCCGGGCGTTCCCGCGGGCCTTCCGGGCCCGGGGACCGCTGGACACCGCGGACCTCCGCGGCTACGTGGAGCAGGCACACCGTGAGTAGGCAGGAAGACCGTACGGGCGACCGTACGGCCAGGTACCCCGCGAGTTGGAAGTAGGTCGAGATTGCGATGAGCACTCGATGAGCACGCGATGAGTACGCCCATGAAGTAGCGACGGTCCGGCGGACGACCACCCCGGACCTCATGAAGGAGCGAAGTGGCTAAGGTCCGGGTATACGAACTCGCCAAGGAGTTCGGAGTTGAGAGCAAGGTCGTCATGGCCAAGCTCCAAGAACTTGGCGAATTCGTCCGTTCGGCGTCCTCGACGATCGAGGCGCCGGTTGTTCGCAAGCTGACCGACGCACTGCAGGGTTCCGGTGGCGGTTCCGCCTCCTCGAAGCCCTCGGCTGCCAGGCCCGCGGCGCCGCGCAAGGACGCGCCCGCAAAGCCGGCCACCCCCACTCCGGGTGCGCCGGCCCGTCCCGCTGCGCCGGCTCCCAAGCCGGCCACGGGATCAGCCCCCACTACCAAGCCCGCCGGTGGCCCCGCGCCGACGCCGGGCCCGCGCCCGACCCCGGGTCCCAAGCCGGCCCCGGCCAAGCCCGCGCCGGTCACCCCGGTGCCGCAGGCGGAGTTCTCCGCCCCGCCGGCCCCGGAGCGTCCCGCCCAGGAGCGCCCGGCCCAGGAGCGTCCGGCTCAGGGCGAGCGCCCCGCTGCCGGGCGTCCCGGCGGCCCCGGCCCGCGTCCCGGTACCCGTCCCTCCGGTCCCGGCCAGCGTGACGGCGGCCGTGGCCAGGGCGGCCCCGGTGCGCGTCCCGGTGGCCAGGCGCCGCGTCCGGGTGCCCCCCGTCCGGCCGGTCCCCGCCCGGGCAACAACCCCTTCACCTCCGGCTCCACCGGTATGCCGCGCCCGCAGGCGCCGCGTCCGGGTGGTGCCCCCGGCCAGTCCGGCCCGCGCCCCGGTGGCGCTCCGGGTGGTTCCGGTCCCCGTCCGGGTGGCGCTCCGCGCCCCGGCGGCGGTGCCGCCTCCGGCGGTCCGCGTCCGACCCCGGGCGGCATGCCCCGTCCGCAGGGCGGCGGCCCCCGTCCGAACCCCGGCATGATGCCGCAGCGTCCCGCTGCCGGCGGCGCGCCGGGTCGTCCGGGCGGTCCGGGTCGTCCCGGCGGTCCCGGCGCCCGTCCCGGCGGCGGTGCCGGTCGTCCCGGTGGCGGTGGCGGCGGCTTCGCCGGTCGTCCCGGTGGCGGTGGCGGCGGTGGCCGTCCCGGTGGTGGCGGCGGCTTCGGCGGTCCGCGTCCTGCCGGCGCCGGTGGTGGCGGTGGCGGCGGCTTCGCCGGTCGCCCCGGTGGTGGCGGCTTCGGCGGTCGTCCCGGTGGTCCGGGTGGCCGCGGTGGCACGCAGGGCGCCTTCGGCCGTGGCCCCGGTGGCCGTCCGGCCCGTGGCCGCAAGTCGAAGCGGGCGAAGCGCCAGGAGTACGAGGCCATGCAGGCCCCGTCCGTGGGCGGCGTGCTGCTGCCCCGCGGCAACGGCGACACCGTGCGCCTCTCCCGTGGTGCCTCGCTGACCGACTTCGCCGAGAAGATCGGCGCCAACCCGGCGTCGCTCGTCCAGGTGATGCTGAACCTCGGCGAGATGGTCACCGCGACCCAGTCCGTCTCCGACGACACGCTGCAGCTGCTCGCCGACGAGATGAACTACACCCTCCAGATCGTCAGCCCGGAGGAGGAGGACCGCGAGCTCCTCGAGTCCTTCGACATCGAGTTCGGCGAGAACGAGGGCGGCGAGGAAGCGCTCGTCGCTCGTCCGCCGGTCGTGACCGTCATGGGTCACGTCGACCACGGCAAGACCCGCCTCCTCGACGCGATCCGCAAGACCAACGTGGTCGCGGGCGAGGCCGGCGGCATCACCCAGCACATCGGTGCCTACCAGGTGGCCACCGAGGTCAACGGCGAGCACCGGGCCATCACCTTCATCGACACCCCGGGTCACGAGGCGTTCACCGCCATGCGTGCCCGCGGTGCCAAGTCCACCGACATCGCGATCCTCGTGGTGGCGGCGAACGACGGCGTCATGCCGCAGACGATCGAGGCGCTGAACCACGCCAAGGCGGCCGACGTGCCGATCGTGGTCGCGGTCAACAAGATCGACGTCGAGGGCGCGGACCCGACGAAGGTGCGCGGTCAGCTGACCGAGTTCGGTCTGGTGGCCGAGGAGTACGGCGGCGACACCATGTTCGTCGACATCTCCGCCAAGCAGGGCCTGAACATCGACAGCCTGCTGGAGGCCGTGGTCCTGACCGCGGACGCCGCGCTCGACCTGCGGGCCAACCCGGAGCAGGACGCGCAGGGCATCGCGATCGAGGCGCACCTCGACCGCGGCCGCGGTGCCGTGGCGACCGTCCTGGTCCAGCGCGGCACCCTGCGGGTCGGCGACACCATGGTGGTCGGCGACGCGTACGGCCGTGTCCGCGCGATGCTCGACGACAGTGGCAACACCGTCGACGAGGCGGGCCCCTCGACCCCGGTCCTGGTGCTCGGTCTGACGAACGTGCCGGGTGCCGGCGACAACTTCCTGGTGGTCGACGAGGACCGTACGGCCCGTCAGATCGCCGAGAAGCGCGCCGCCCGCGAGCGCAACGCGGCCTTCGCCAAGACCCGTCGCCGGGTCAGCCTCGAGGACCTGGACAAGGTGCTCAAGGCCGGCGAGGTCCAGCAGCTCAACCTCATCATCAAGGGCGACGCGTCCGGTTCGGTCGAGGCCCTGGAGTCCTCGCTGCTCCAGCTCGACGTCGGCGAGGACGTGGACCTGCGCATCCTCCACCGGGGTGTCGGTGCGGTCACCGAGACCGACGTCACCCTGGCGGCGGGCTCCGACGCCATCATCATCGGCTTCAACGTGCGGGCCGAGGGCCGCGCCACGTCGCTGGCCGAGCGTGAGGGCGTCGACGTCCGCTACTACTCGGTGATCTACCAGGTCATCGACGAGATCGAGGCGGCGCTCAAGGGCATGCTCAAGCCCGAGTACGAGGAGGTGGAGCTCGGCACCGCCGAGATCCGCGAGGTCTTCCGCTCCTCCAAGCTCGGCAACATCGCCGGTGTGCTCATCCGCTCCGGCGAGGTCCGACGCAACGCCAAGGCGCGCCTGCTGCGTGACGGCAAGGTCGTCGCCGAGAACCTCACCATCGAGGGTCTGCGGCGCTTCAAGGACGACGTCACCGAGATTCGTGAAGGTTTCGAGGGCGGTATCAACCTCGGCAACTACAACGACATCAAGATCGACGACGTCGTGGCGACCTACGAGCTGCGCGAGAAGCCTCGCGTCTGATCGAGGGACATCTGACCGGGGCCGGTTGGCGGAGGGAAAATTCCGTCGATCGGCCCCGGCCGTTGCCTTTACTGTGGTGATTGCTGTTCACGGTGTTCGCACCGTTCACGACGAGGCCCCACAGGTCGGCTTGACCTGATGCCCATGTATGTAGGGACGCTGTCCTTCGACCTGCTTCTCGGCGACGTCCGTTCGCTGAAGGAGAAGCGGTCCGTCATCCGGCCGATCGTGGCCGAGCTCCACCGCAAGTTCGCGGTGAGCGTCGCCGAGGTCGACCACCACGACCTCTACCGCAGGGCCGAGATCGGCGTGGCGGTCGTGTCCGGGGACCCCGGGCACATCAAGGACGTCCTCGGACGCTGCGAGCGCTGGATGGCCTCGCGCCCCGAGGTGGATCTGCTGTCGGCGCGGCAGCGGGTGCACGGGGACGACGACTGACACTCACGTTCCGAAGCGTGATGAGAAGAGAGAAGAGCACGCATGACCGACACCGCGCGGGCGCGCAAGCTGGCGGACCGCATCCGGGTCGTGGTCGCGGAGACGCTCCAGCGGCGGATCAAGGACCCGCGGCTGGGCTACGTGACGATCACGGACACCCGGGTCACCGGTGACCTCCGGGAGGCGACCGTCTTCTACACGGTCTTCGGTGACGACGAGGAGCGGGCCGCCTCGGCGGCGGCGCTGGAGAGCGCCAAGGGCGTCCTCCGCTCGGAGGTCGGACGGCAGACCGGCGTGCGCTTCACGCCCACCCTGACGTTCGTCGCCGACGCGATCCCCGAGAACGCGCGCACGATCGAGGACCTGCTCGCCAAGGCCCGCGAGGCCGACGAGGAGGTCCGCAAGACCGCCACGGACGCCACCTACGCCGGCGACGCCGACCCCTACCGCAAGCCGGCGGAGGACGAGGTCGACGACGAGGAGGACGGCGACCGATGAAGGACGGGCTTGTCATCGTCGACAAGCCGGGCGGTATGACCTCGCACGACGTCGTGGCCCGGCTGCGCAGGCTGGCCGGGACACGGCGCGTGGGGCACGCGGGCACGCTCGACCCCATGGCCACCGGCGTCCTCGTCATCGGCGTCGAGAAGGCCACCCGGCTGCTCGGGCACCTCGCGCTCACGCGCAAGGAGTACGAGGCGACCATCCGGCTCGGCCAGAGCACGGTCACCGACGACGCCGAGGGCGAGGTCACGGCCTCCGTCCCCGCGGACGGGGTCACCCGCGAGGCGATCGACGCGGGCGTCGTGCCGCTGACCGGGGACATCATGCAGGTGCCGTCCAAGGTGAGCGCCATCAAGGTCAACGGCGTCAGGTCGTACGCCCGCGTGCGCGGCGGCGAGGACTTCGAGCTGGCGGCGCGGCCGGTCACGGTGTCGTCGTTCGTCGTGCGGGACGTCCGGCACGTGCGGCACGAGGGCGGTGACGTGGTCGACGTCGACGTCACGGTCGAGTGCTCCTCCGGCACGTACATCCGGGCCCTCGCCCGCGACCTGGGTGCCGGGCTCGGCGTCGGCGGCCACCTCACCGCGCTGCGGCGCACCCGCGTCGGCCCCTACGGCGCCGGGCTCGCCCGTACGCTGGAGCAGCTCACGGAGGCGTTCGCGGTGCTGCCCATCGCGGAGGCCGCGGCGGCGGCGTTCCCCCGGTGGGACGTGGACGCCCGGCAGGCGCGACTGCTCGGCCACGGCGTGCGGCTGGACGCGCCCCCGTCCCTGGGGGCGGTGCCCACGGCGGTGTTCGGGCCGGAGGGGGAGTTTCTGGCGCTGGTCGAAGCGCGGGAGGGGCAGGCCAAGATCCTGGCCAACCTCGCCTGACGCTGCGCTTGCGGTGCCGGGTGTCTGTGGGGCCCGGTGTTTGTGTGCGGGTCGCTTGCGCCTGCGGCGGGCATCCCCCCACCC
>NZ_JARAVO010000313.1:0-9252 GCF_033792805.1 Streptomyces sp. PA03-1a | reverse complement strand
CTGCGGGGGTGGGCGGTCCCGGGTCAGTCGGTGACGGCGTACGCCTGCAACGAGTACAGCGAGTAGCCGTACTTCGTGCCGCGCTCCAACCCCTGCACGCGCAGGAAACGCGTGTCGGAGGGGGCGTCCAGCCGTACGGACTCGGTGCCGCCGCGGCCGTCGGAGATCACCGCCGCGGTGTGCCAGCTCTGCCCGTCGGCCGAGGTCAGGATTGTGTAGCGGGAGGCGTACGCGTCCTGCCAGCGCAGCACCACCCGGCCGATCCTGGCGGCCCGCGGGAGCTCGGCCTGCACCCAGGCGTCGTCCCGCACGGGGGAGGACCAGCGCGTCCCGGGGTCACCGTCGGTCAGCGCCGAGGCCGGGAAGTCGGCGGTCTCGTCACCGGAGGAGGTGGCCGGGGCGCCCGCGGCGAGGTCGGGGCCGCCGGTGCGCGGATAGGCGTGCACCGTGACGGTCTGCCGCACGGTGCGGCCCTCGGCGCGGAACGCCAGCGGCACCTCGTACAGGCCCGGCACCCCGTCCGCGGGCAGGGACAACCGCACCGGCACCACGACCTTGCCGCCGCGCGGCAGTTCCACCTCACCGGGCGTGACGGCCTCGACGCCCTCCGGGGCCTCGGCGGTCAGCGACACCCTGGCGGCGGCGGGCGAGGCGTCGGTCAGCTCCGCGGTGACGGTCGCGGGGGCGCCGCCGAGTTCCAGGTCGGTCTCGGTGCGGTCCAGGGTCATCCGGGCCGCCGGCCGGTCGGCGTACCAGGGCACGATCTCGTGGACGACCGGCGGGTGGGCCCCCGCCGACGGGGTGACCCGCACCGCGTCCGCCCGCAGGCCCTGCGCCGGCAGTTCGGTCCAGCCGCCGCCCAGCGAACCGAGCCGGTGCCAGCCCTGGCCGGGCACCCGCACCTCCACCGACCCGGCGGTACCCGGCCCGGTGTCGGTGAGCACGGTCAGCGCCTCCAGCGGGCGGGCCGAGCCGTACTCCAGGGTCAGCCCCCCGGCGGGCACGCGGACGGTGGTCGTGGCGTCGCCGTCGGCGGCCGCCAGGGACGCGGGGTCGGCGGCGAGGACACCGGAGGTGCCGTCGTCCTCCGTGCCGACGGTGAACTCCCGCACCGTCACGGCGTTCTCCTGAGCGGCGGTCGCGCGCAGCCGCACGTACCGGGCCCGGGTGCCCTCGGGCAGCCGCACGGTCACGCTCCGGTCGTCGTGCACCGTGGCGACGGTCCGCCAGCCGCCCTCGTCGCCCGCTGAGTACTCCAGCACCGCCTCGCGCAGGTAGTCGTCCCGCTCGGGGCCGCGCTGCGCGGCCCCCATGGCGACGCGCACGCTGCGGATCGTGCGGGTGCCGCCCAGGTCGACCCCGAAGGCGTCGTCCTGCTGGGGAGGGGCGTCGCTGGCCCAGGCGGTGCCGTCCTTGCCGTCGGTCATCAGCGACGGGTCGGTGGACCGGGCCGAACCCAGGGTGGCGGTGGCCTTGCGGCCAGCGGTGCGCACGCCGGTCCACGCGTCCGCCGTGGCGAGCGTCTTCGCCAGGAACGGGTCGAGCACCCCGTGGCCCACGGTGGCCGGGCTGTTCGCTATCCGCCGGCGGGCCCGCTCCAGCGCCAGCCGGTCCCGCCACGCGCCGGTGCCGTCACCCGCGCGCAGCGCCACCAGCATGTCGACGGCGTGCTCGCCCGCCGAACCGTACCGGGCCAACTGGCTCAGCCACGGCCGCACCTCGCCGCCGAAGGAGCCGTCCGCCAGGCCGTCCAGGCGCTCCGGGGCGCCGCGCATCGTGGTGAACGCCCCGCGCAGCCGCCCGGCCGCCTTCTCCAGGCGCTCCCGGCCGCCGTTCGCGTAGGCGTCCAGGAACTCCGCGATGAGCGGCCGCAGATACGCCGACTCGCCCTCGTCCAGCGCCGAGGAGGCCTCGTTGCCCGCGAGGGCGCGCAGGGCGTCACGGGCTCCGGGATCGCGGCCCGCCAGGTCGTCGACGGCCGCGCGCCAGGAGGCCGCACGGTCGTACCCACGCGGGTTCCACGCGTAGTCGGCCACCGTGAACAGTGCGATCCGGGAGGCGGCGGGCTGGCGCATCGCCGTCGCCAGCAGTCCGGCGGACGCCGTCGCGACCGCGGGCTCACGTCCGGTGTAGGGGCCGAGGAAGATCCGGTCCTCGGCGAAGTCGTTGACCGGGTAGTCGTCCATCGTCAGCAGCGGGTGCTGCAGCGCCGCCCGGGCGTCGGCGATCTGCCGCCCGGTGATCTCCCCCGGGACGACGCCGACGCCCGTCCATGCCACCTCCACGCCCCGGTCGAGCACCCGGGCCAGCTCGCCCCGGAAGTCGGTGGCGCCGTCCTGGTAGTACTCCGTCGGCAGCAGCGACAGCGGTACGGCGGCCCCGTGGCGCTCCGCCAGGTGGGCGGCGAGCGCGTTGGCCACGTCGGCCTGCGCCCGGGCCGCGGCCTGCGGGCCGTCGCCGTACGCGTCCGCATCGGCGTCGCAGTGCCACTCGCTGTAGCTCACGTCCTGGAACTGCAACTGGAAGCCGCGCACGCCCAGCGCCCACATCGCGTCGGCCTTGCGCAGCAGCGCACTGCGGTCCTCCTGCGAGGAGAAGCACAGCGCCTGGCCCGGCGACACCGCCCACGCCAGCGTCACGTGGTTGGCCCGGGCCCGCTCGGCCAGGGCGCGGAACTCCGCGCGGCGCGCGGCGGGGTAGGGCTCGCGCCACCGCTCCTGGCGGTAGGGGTCGTCGCCGGGGGCGTACAGGTAGCGGTTCTGCTTGGTGCGGCCGAGGAAGTCCAGCTGGGCGAGCCGCTGCTCCTGGGTCCACGGCTCGCCGTAGAAGCTCTCGGTGACGCCGCGCGTCGCCGCCGCGGGCCAGTCGCGGACGACGACGCCCGCCAGGCCGCGCGCGGTCGTCAACTGCCGCAGCGTCTGCGCCGCGTGGAACAGCCCGTCCTCGCCCGCCCCGTCCATCGCCACGACGGTGCGGCCGCCGGTGCGTCCCACGGCGAGCCGGTAGCCGCCGGAGGGCAGGTCCCCGGTGGGCGCGGCGCCCAGGGCGCGCAGCGCGGTGTCGGCCCGCGCGCCGCCGGCGTAGACCACCAGCCCCCGCGGGTCCGCAGCCCCCTCGTGGAGCGCGGTCACGCCCGCGCCGCGCAGGATGGCGCGGAGGGCGTCCAGGGCGTGGGGGTCGGCCCCGGGCCCGGCGACCAGGGTCGCCGTGTCCGGTACGGCGAGGGTGCCGCCGCGACTGCGCAGCGACTGCGGCTTGGGGTGGACGGCGGGCGCGGCGTCCGCCGTCACGGTGCCGTCCGTGGTGCCGGGCGCCGTCGTCGGGACGAGGGGCGGAGCGGCCAGGGCGGCCGGCGTGGTCCCGAGCACCCCGCCGACGACGGCGGCGACGAGCGCTGCCGTGTGGGTCGCGGCGGTTCTCCTGCCCGGGGTCATGGTCCGACAGCCCATCACCCGCACGGAGCGCGTGTCAACGCAGCGACGCGCCCCTTCCGGCCGGTGCCCGCGGGCCGTACCGCCGGTAGCCGGCGGCGCCCGGGGACACGACCGGCCGGTCGAGGGAAAACCCCCGGCCGTCCCACCCCTCCCGCGTGCGAGGATGGCCGAAAACCCGACGAAGGAGACGGACACGTGCCCGGCACCAACCTCACCCGTGAGGAGGCGCGGCAGCGAGCGCGCCTGCTCACCGTGGACGCGTACGACATCGAGCTCGACCTGAGCGGGGCCCAGGAGGGCGGCACCTTCCGGTCGGTGACCACGGTGCGCTTCGACTCCGCCGAGGCGGGTGCCTCGACCTTCATCGACCTGGTCGCCCCCACGGTCCACGAGGTGGTGCTCAACGGCACCGCGCTGGACCCGGCCGAGGTCTTCGCGGACAGCCGCATCGCCCTGCCGTCGCTGCAGGCCGGCGCCAACGACCTGCGGGTCGTCGCGGACGCGGCGTACACCAACACCGGCGAGGGCCTGCACCGCTTCGTCGACCCGGTCGACAAGCAGGCCTACCTCTACACCCAGTTCGAGGTGCCGGACGCCCGCCGGGTCTTCGCCAACTTCGAGCAGCCCGACCTCAAGGCGAGCTTCACCTTCACCGTGAAGGCCCCGGTCGGCTGGACGGTCATCTCGAACTCCCCGACCCCCGAGCCGGTCGACAACGTCTGGAGCTTCGCGGCCACCCCGCGCATCTCCACGTACATCACCGCGCTGATCGCCGGCCCCTACCACGCCGTGCACAGCACCTGGGAGGGCGAGGGCGGCCGCAGCGTGCCGCTGGGCCTGTACTGCCGTCCCTCACTGACGGAGTTCCTCGACGCCGACGCCATCTTCGAGGTCACCCGGCAGGGCTTCGACTGGTTCGAGGAGAAGTTCGACTTCCCCTACCCCTTCGCCAAGTACGACCAGCTCTTCGTGCCGGAGTTCAACGCCGGCGCGATGGAGAACGCGGGCGCGGTCACCATCCGCGACCAGTACGTCTTCCGCTCCAAGGTGACCGACGCGGCCTACGAGGTGCGCGCCGAGACGATCCTCCACGAGCTGGCCCACATGTGGTTCGGCGACCTGGTCACCATGGAGTGGTGGAACGACCTGTGGCTGAACGAGTCGTTCGCCACCTACACCTCCATCGCCTGCCTGGCCTACGCGCCCGGCAGCCGTTGGCCGCACTCGTGGACCACCTTCGCCAACTCCATGAAGACCTGGGCGTACCGGCAGGACCAGCTGCCGTCCACCCACCCGATCATGGCGGAGATCAACGACCTGCAGGACGTCCAGGTCAACTTCGACGGCATCACCTACGCCAAGGGCGCCTCCGTCCTGAAGCAGCTGGTGGCCTACGTCGGCATGGACGAGTTCTTCACCGGCGTCCAGGCGTACTTCAAGCGCCACGCCTGGAAGAACACCCGTCTGGCCGACCTGCTGTCCGCCCTGGAGGAGACCTCCGGCCGCGACCTGAAGACCTGGTCGAAGAAGTGGCTGGAGACCGCCGGCATCAACATCCTCCGCCCGGAGATCGAGACCGCCGCCGACGGCACCATCACCTCCTTCGCCGTGCGCCAGGAGGCCCCGGCGCTGCCGGCCGGCGCCAAGGGCGAGTCGATCCTGCGGCCGCACCGCATCGCGATCGGCGCCTACGAGCTCCAGGACGGCAAGCTGGTCCGCGTCCAGCGCGTCGAGCTCGACGTCGACGGCGAGCTGACCGCGGTGCCCGAGTTCGTCGGCGTCACGCGCCCGGCGGTCGTGCTGCTCAACGACGACGACCTGTCGTACGCCAAGGTGCGGCTCGACGAGGTCTCGCTGGACACCGTCCGCGAGCACCTCGGCGACTTCACCGAGTCGCTGCCGCGCGCGCTGGTGTGGGCCTCGGCGTGGGACATGACCCGCGACGGCGAACTCGCCACCCGTGACTACCTGGAGCTGGTGCTCTCCGGCATCGGCAAGGAGTCCGACATCGGCGTGGTGCAGTCCCTGCACCGCCAGGTGAAGACGGCGCTGGAGCTGTACGCCGCGCCCGAGTGGCGCGAGACCGGCCTCGCCCGCTGGACCGAGGCGACGCTGGAGCACCTGCGCGCGGCCGCCCCCGGCAGCGACCACCAGCTCGCCTGGGCCCGCGCGTTCACCGCGACGGCCCGCACCAAGGACCAGCTGGACCTGATCGCCGGGCTGCTCGGCGGTACGGAGACGATCGAAGGCCTGGCCGTCGACACCGAGCTGCGCTGGTCCCTCCTGGAGCGGCTGGCCGCCACGGGCCGCGCCGACGAGGAGGCCATCGCCGCCGAGCTCGGCCGGGACGCCACGGCGGCCGGTGAGCGGCACGCGGCGACCGCGCGCGCCGCGCGTCCGACGGCGGAGGCGAAGGCCGGCGCGTGGGCCTCGGTCGTCGAGGCGGAGACGCTCACCAACGCCGTCCAGGAGGCGGTCATCGCCGGCTTCCACGAGCCGGACCAGCGCGAGCTGCTGGCGCCGTACACGCAGCGGTACTTCGCGGCGGTCTCGGACGTCTTCGCCTCCCGGAGCCACGAGATGGCCCAGCAGATCATCGTCGGGCTCTACCCGGCGCTCCAGGTCTCCCAGGACACCCTGGACGCCACCGACGCCTGGCTGGCGGCGGCCGATCCGGCGCCGGCGCTGCGGCGCATGGTGACGGAGTGCCGGGCCGGAGTCGAGCGTGCGCTGAAGGCCCAGGCCGCGGACGCGGCGGCCGGCTGACCGGCGGGCACAGCACTGTGAGGGCCCCCGCGGCGCACCGCCGCGGGGGCCCTCGGGTCTTCCGGGAGTCCTCCGCGCTCTGACCCGGGGGCGCGCGGGGCGCCGCGGGGGCTGCCGCCTCGCGACGTGCCGAGGAACGCTGGGCCGTTCGGGGAGCGCTACGCGCCGTCGCGGGGCCGGTCGCCGGCGATGCGGATGCCTGACGACGGGGGCGCGCCGGGGCCGCCGGACGGGCCGGAACGCTCCCGCGGGCGGTACGACCGGCACGAGGTGCCGGGGAACACCTGAAGCCGGGCCGCGGTGCTCCGCGGCCCGGTCAGCGAGGTGGGAAGGGGATCAGCCCTGGGCCTTGCGGGACTTGTCGGTCGCGACGACCAGACCCGCGATGACGAGGAACAGGGCGATCGGCAGGGCGACGTACAGGCCCAGCGTCTGGAGCACGCTCAGACCGGAACCCGGGTCGTCGCCGTCGTCGCGGGTGTTCGCGAACGCGGGGGACGACATCAGCAGCATCAGCGCCGTACCGGCCGTGACGGCACCGGCGCGCAGGGCGTTCTTGTTGAGCTTGTCCACGCTCTCAAAGTAGCGAACGCTCCGGCGGCCCGCGCGTCCGGGGTGGTGTTACAGCCCGCCGGGCGCCGCCATCGCGGTCCGCACCTCGTGCGCCAGCGCGTGCAGCCGGGGCGAGGCGGTCAGCTGCTCCAGGGTGAGCGGCCGGCCCTCGGCGTCCGCCACCGGCAGCCGCCAGTTGGGGTACTGGTCCCAGGTGCCCGGCAGGTTCTGCGGACGGCGGTCGCCGACCCCGTCCGGCAGCCAGACGCCGACCATGCGGGCCGGCGTCCGCGCCAGGAAGCGGTGGACGGCCTTGACGACCGCCTCCTCGTCGCGGGTGCCCTCCGGCAGCATCCCCAGCCGGCCGAGCAGCGCGAGCCACTCCGCGACCTCCACGGCGTCCTCGGCCTGCTCCACCTCCAGCGGCCGGGTCAGCAGGCCCAGCCGGTGCCGCAGCCCGACGTGCTCCCCGGTCAGCCGGGCCGCCGTCGTCGGCAGGTCGTGGGTGGTCACCGTCGCCAGCGCGTCCGCCCGCCAGGCCGCGGGCGGCAGCGGACGGGCGTGCGCGGAGCCGTGCGCCCCCTCCCAGTCGCGCTCGAACCAGAGCACCGACGTGCCGAGGATGCCCCGGTCGGCCAGTTCCTCGCGGACGCCCGGCTCGACCGTGCCGAGGTCCTCCCCTATGACGACGGCACCGGCGCGCTGCGCCTCCAGCGCGAGGACGCCGAGCATCGCCTCGGCGTCGTAACGGACGTACGCGCCCCGCGTCGGCGGCTCGCCCTCGGGCACCCACCACAGGCGGAAGAGCCCCATCACATGGTCGATGCGCAGGCCTCCCGCGTGCCGCAGCATGTTGCGCAGCAGGTCGCGGTAAGGCGCGTACCCCGTGGCGGCCAGGGCGTCCGGACGCCACGGCGGCAGGCCCCAGTCCTGGCCGTGGGCGTTGAAGGCGTCCGGCGGCGCGCCGACCGACATCCCGTGGGCGAGGGCGTCCTGCAGCGCCCAGGCGTCGGAACCGGAGGGGTGCACGCCGACCGCGAGGTCGTGGACGATGCCGACCGCCATGCCGGCGTCCCGCGCCGAACGCTGGGCTGCGGCCAGTTGCGCGTCCGTCAGCCAGGCCAGCCAGCAGTGGAAGTCGACCTGGTCCAGCCGCTCGCCGCGGAGCCGCGCGACCTGCCCCGAGCGCGGGTCGCGCAGCCCCGCCGGCCAGCCGCGCCACTGCGGGCCGTGCAGCTCGGCCAGCATCGACCAGGTGGCGTGGTCGTCCAGTGCCTGCCCCTGGTCCGCGAGGAAGTCGCAGTACGCGGCCCGCCGTCCCGGCGACAGCGGCACCTTGCGGACCAGCGCCAGCGCCTCGCGCTTCAGCTCCCACACCGCGTCACGGTCGATCAGGGCGTCCTTCAGCAGCACCGAGTCGCGCAGCACGGCCGCCTTGCGCAGCAGGTCCGCGGCCCGCTCGCGGTCGTCGGGGTCGAGGTAGGCGTACTCCGGGATCTCCTCCACCCGCAGGTACACCGGATCGGGGAAGCGCCGAGAGGACGGGCGGTACGGCGACGGGTCCGTGGGATGCCCTGGCACGGCCACGTGCAACGGGTTGACCTGCAGGAAGCCCGCGTGCAGCGCCCGGCCCGTCCAGGCCGCGAGGTCCGCGAGGTCGCCGAGGTCGCCCATGCCCCAGGACCGCGAGGACAGCACGGAGTACAGCTGCGCCATGAAGCCCAGGACCCGCTCCGGGGGCCCGGGCAGCCGTTCCGGCGCCACGACGAGCTGCGCCTGCGCCGTACGCCCGTCGGGGGCCTGCGCTCGCAGCACGTGCCGCCCCACGGGCAGCGGCGTGCCGCCGTCCCAGGTGGTCCCGCCGCCGTCCTCCGTCGTCAGCCGCAGCGCGGTGCCCTCGGGCAGCTGGTGCCGGAGCGGACGTCCCCTGCGCATCACGATGCTGCGGGGGAGCAGCCGCCGCCCCGCACGGTGATCGTGCTCCGCCAGCGCGTTCCGCACCGCCGCCGGGGTCGAGGCGTCGACGCCCAGCGCGGCCAGCACCGCCACGACCGTCCCGTCCGGCACGCGCACCTCGCGGTCCGGCGACGGACGGTAGGTGACGTCCACGCCGTGCAGCGCGGCGAGTCTGTCCCGGTCGGCGGCTTCGGTCATGGGATGCCCTCCTGGGGCGTCATCGCGGGTGCGCTTTCTCCGGACAGCCTCAGCCATACCCACTGCGTGGCCGCACAGTCGCATTCCGTGCACGTGCTCCCACCCAGGAGTGGCGGCACGTCGTGATCCCGGGTTGTGCCGCGAAGCCGCCCGCCCTCACCTACCTCCTCCGTCGGTACCCGTCATGCGCCCATACGACGGGAGGGGGTGTGTCGGGGCGCTCCCCCGGCCGAAGGCTGGGGGAGCGCGCCGGCGCAGCCCCGACTCAGGCACACGGTGCGAGGCCCGCACCGACCGACCGGGGCACTGGGCGGGCGGTGCGGGCCTCGCACCGTGTGCCTGAGTC